>DATLVI010000030.1 GCA_035577545.1 Verrucomicrobiia bacterium | reverse complement strand
TACTGCCAATTGCGGCAATACTGTGACCGTCACACATGATGCCGATGTGATCAGCGGCCAGAGCTGCGCCAACCGCTACACGATCAGTCGCGTCTACCACGCGACGGACGCCTGCGGCAATACGGCCAGCGTCACGCAGATGATCACCGTCAACGATACTATCGGGCCGGTGCTCAGCGGCGTGCCAACCGATGCGGCTGCGGCCTGTGACGCGGTGCCTGCGGCAGCGACAGTGACAGCAAACGATAATTGTGATGGCAGCGTCAGCGTGAGCTTCAGCCAGACCAGCACGCAGACCGCGAGCGGCTGCGGCCAGTTCCATTACACAATCACCCGAATCTGGACAGCCACCGATGCGTGCGGCAACGCGACGAGCGCCACTCAGACGCTCACCATCGCGGACAGCAGCGCCCCGGTGATCCACTGCCCGGTCGATCAGCAACTGGCCTGCGGTACCTCGACCGCGCCCGGACAAACCGGCACCGCGACGGCCACGGACAATTGCGATCCGAACCCGACAATCGGCTACACTGATACGCCGACCGCGGCCAATTGCACGGGGCAGGCGGGCATTGACCGCACCTGGACAGCCACGGATGCCTGTGGCAACAGTGCCAGCTGCGTCCAACACATCCGCTTCATCGATACGACGCCGCCCGTGATCAGCTGCCCGAGCGATGTGACGGTGTCCAACGACACGGGTGAGTGTTACGCCAGTGGTGTGATCCTGGGCACGCCGACGGCCAGCGACAACTGCGCGAGTAGCGGCGTGGTGGTCAACGATGCGCCGGCGCAATTCCCCATCGGCACCAACCGGGTGGTTTGGACAGTCACCGACGACTGCGGCAACAGCGCCACGTGCACGCAACTGGTGATCGTGGTGGACAGCCGACCGGCACCATGGTTCCGCATCGTGAGCATCAAGATGGAAGGCGGCGATGTCCGCGTAACGTGGACCGCAACCGGCGGCAGCACCAACGTACTTCAGGCCGCCTCGAGCCTCAGTGGCAACTCGTCGAACAGTTTCGCGGACATCAGCACGCCAATTGTGACGGTTGGATGCGGTGAGGTGACGACGAATTGGCTCGATATCGGCGCTGCATCCGGCACACCGGCACGCTACTATCGCGTTCGGTTGGTACCTTGAGCATGATCGAGCGGCGGCGAAACCGTCAAACGGT
The DNA here is from genome assembly GCA_035577545.1 of Verrucomicrobiia bacterium. Taxonomy (NCBI): domain Bacteria; kingdom Pseudomonadati; phylum Verrucomicrobiota; class Verrucomicrobiia; species Verrucomicrobiia bacterium. The sequence goes on along the minus strand of DATLVI010000030.1, from coordinate 27,834 downwards.
GAGGGGAGCGAGCGTCCCCCACCTTGTAGGGACTGGTAATTCGCGCGAGAATCATGTGGAGATGAAAAGGCACCGTTGGACTCGAATGAAAGAACTGGCGAGTAGAGCGGCGAGTTGGTTGACCAGTGCGGGTATGATGTGTGCGCTGGCGTGCAGCGGTTGTGAAAGATCGGCCACAACGACTCCCTCCGCGGATTCCACTCCCACATCCCGACCGCCAATTGTTACCGAGAATCTCCCGCACGTGGTTGAGCAGTCAAGTATCAAGCGGCAAAGGAACAGCCAGGCCCCCCGCGAGATATCGATCTGGGACACGAATTCAGCACCGACTGTCGCACTCCGTTCCGCAAGTGCGGCCCACAACGCGACGCCCCCATCCACTGTATTACCTGGAGTCGCGCAGGGTCTGTTGGCCCGTCTAGCGAAGATCGATCTGAGTCACGGCAGGATTTCCCAGGAACAAGCAAAAGAAGTAAATCAGTTGCTGCAGCAATTGAGGGAACAGGGATCATCCGCCATACCCGCGATTCAGGAGTTTCTGCAACGAGGGGAAGATGTGAACTTCGACGCGCTGGCCGGCGGCGGGTCAGTAGACTTCAGTTCATTACGACTTGGTTTGGTGGACGCCTTGCATGAGATTGGCGGACCAGAGGCGGTCGCAGCGTCTGCCGCTGCGCTCCAGGGGACAACCGACCCGCTGGAAGTTGCCCTGTTGGCACTGACTTTGGAACAACAAGCGCCTGGGGAATACCGTCAACTTGAGCTGACCGCGGCGCGCAACGCATTGACGCAGGCTCTCAGCGGCAACTGGAAAGGCGGCGACATCAGCCCGTTGTTTGAGACGTTCCAGGCTCTTGGCGACGCCAACGACGTTTCGCTGTTAAAGCAGGCGGTCACGAAGTGGAACTATTACCCGACACTGGCGTTAGCGGGACTGCCAAACGGGGTGGGAATTCCCGCGTTGATCCAACTCGCGCAAGATCCCGCCATCAGCTCACTAGGAAGTGGTGACTTTGCCCTGCGGCCATTGGCGCAAGCTGCGCTGCAATACCCGGACGCAGCGGGTGCACTAGTCGATGACGCTCGTCAAAACCGCGTCCCTGCTTCAGCGTGGCCAACCGTCGGCGCATCATTGGCGGGAACTTACATTCAGTATGGGAATCAACTGTTTGGGAGCACAGCTCCTTCTTTGGACTGGTCGGCCACAGAAATTAACCAGCGTATTGCTTTGGTCAATCAGTTGCTCGCGGCCACTTCCAGCCCTGTGGCCCGCCAGTCTCTGCAATCCGCTTTGACCTCGCTATCAAGCAGGTTGTCAAAGTAGCACTCCCAACGCGTGTCAGGCCGCGGGTTGACAATACCATCTTCTGGAAACTCGCCGCTGCGTCGTTGGTCTGGCGCTCTTATGTAATCATCGAAAACCGAATCAAAAAGACCCTACCGCGATCCCGGGGGCTGGCTCTTTTCACCGCCTGGCGCAGCAACGGCCTGCGGTCTAGCGGTTGGATCCGAAACTACGGCTCGAATCCGTCATTGACGGTCGAAACCATGTTGTTCGTCCTGCCACCGATGCCTTGGAGAATAACTATCCCTACAATCGAGATGAGGAAGAGGATAACGGCGTACTCCGTAAGAGTCCCACCCGACTTGGCACTCAGTTTTCTGAGCAACTTTCGTTGTTTTCTGTTCATTTTTCTCCCTTACGAACAGTCCATCCCCAAGCCATGCTAACCATACAGCTTTTATCAAGAATTGCCAATTAATTCGGCTGATTCTTTTCGAAACGATTCTCGACGCCGCAGTCTAAAAACAGGAGCTAATGGGCTGGAGCACAAGGTGTTGCATCTTTGCGCGAAATCGACACAGGCGAGAACAGCTCCACCATCGACACCAGTGCCGCCGAGCCGCAGAAGTATTACCGCATCAAGCTCACGTACCAATAATCCGATCAAGGGCGCAGCAGGATCGAGTCGATCGTTGAACACGAAACCAAATGGCCATGCTCACAACCTGATGAACGACCCCCCTGCGGCTGCGCGCTCCTTTTCTTCGCTGATCCGTTGTGGATTGTAAGACCGGGTGGGTAATACGTGTTCCGTCAGTCGGATACTCACCACTGGCAGTGCGAACCAAGATCCGCGATCTGCATCGGGATCACGACGGCTCGTGTCTTGCCGTTCCGCCGTGTAGGTCTCTGACAAGCCCGACAAACAGGAACTACGTTTCGTGCCAGTCATCAATCGCGCCGGTCTCTTCGGTATGGCCGGCCGAATCTCGCAGCGCCGAGATTAGTTGAGCATACTAACCGCACCGGATTCGAATTGGCAAAAAATGGCAAATCAATGGCATTTCCGTGCTATTCCTTGCTTCTCGTTGCAAACTCGGTGAAGTGAGAAACACGCAAGCGGGCGTGTCGCTTCCGCACTTTCCTAGCAAATCCGCAAGGTCGGGAAAAACCGTACAGGCCGCTTCCGAAGACCGATGCTCTATCCAGTTGAGCTACGGGCGCAAAAGAAGATGGGGTGACCGACGGGATTTGAACCCGCGACAGCCAGATCCACAATCTGGAGCTCTACCAGGCTGAGCTACGGCCACCATCTCAACGCAATGCATTGCTTGAAGAGACGCGAATTTAGCATTGCGGCGCTATGGGGGTCAAGTTATCGTGCGAAACCTCCGTGGAGGAGGCATTCGAGCCGTGATGAAAAAGATTGCGCTTCTTATCCTGACCCTGGCGCTTGCGCAAGGCGCGTCCGGGCAGGTTGATATTGAATCTCGACGGACGCTGACCCTGCAGACGAGTTTTCCCCTCCGGGGCGAAGAACAGCCAAATGCGTTCGGGTACTATTGGTTCAACGAGAATAACTATCCGTGGACGAATACAGCGCTACGGGTGATCTTTGCGGGCATTTTCGGGGATACGGAACTGAGCTACTTCCTGCCGGCGAATACCAATATTGCCATCGGCGCGGGTTTGGGTGGCGGTTTATACATTGATAGCATTACCCCTTATCAGGATGGCGAACGCCTGGCAAAGCAGCAGTTTTATGGCGACGTAATCACAGCGCGCACGTTTGTCAATGACACGATACCGAATCCCACGCCGCTGCCGCTGAACCTGCGCGCCACTTATAGTATTACGGGCTCATTCTTCCGCAAGACCGATACCACCGCCAACTTCACCATCCCGAACGACTTTTACACGCAATCGCTGACAGCCGAGTTCCGGTTTGGCGGCATCGAACCGGGACTCACCGCGCGGCGTGGCGCCGAACTTTACGTGGCAGCGGACGCGAACTATCGCAGTGGCTTCGATGCGTTTGGACCGGATGGGTCACTGTTACCGGCGCACGTGCAGTATGACCGCGTTTACGGTTCTCTGTCCGCGAAAATTCCCGTTCAGCAGACAACTTTCTACGCGCGCGTGGGCGGCGGGTTGGGCGAGGACCTGGACGAACTTAGCGCCTACAAGGTGGGTGGGAATCTACTCGGCGTCGAGCCGTTCACAGTGACCGTGCATGGCTATTTTGTGCGCGAGTTTTTCGCGTCCGACTTCGGCGTCGCCAATCTCGAGGTCAACCAGCAGCTTACGCAGGAACATGCTGTGACCGTCCATCTCTATGGAGATTGGGCCGTCGTGAAGCCCGTGCCCCCCGCCACGCCCGATTGGGACAACATCTTCGGTATCGGCGCCGGCCTGAGCTTCCGGGCAATCAAGGACATCGATTGGTTGATTAGCTACGGCTACGGCGTCAACGCCATTCGTGACGGTAACCGCGGCGGCCACGAGATCGGTGTCGCACTGCAGAAACAATTCTGAGGCCGGCCGCCAAACTTCGGATTTACACGTTCCCTCGGCGGGGTATACTGCGTTTGTGAACCGCATTCGTCTTCTTCCCGAACACGTCGCCAACCAGATCGCCGCGGGCGAAGTGGTCGAGCGCCCCGCCTCGGTCGTGAAGGAGTTGGTGGAGAACTCGCTCGACGCGGAAGCCCGGCGCGTCACGGTCACGATCAAAAACGGCGGACGCTCGCTCATCAACGTTGCCGACGATGGCTACGGCATGGGCCGCGACGACGCGCTACTGGCGTTGGAACCGCACGCGACGAGCAAGATTTCCAAAGCGGAAGACCTGCACAGCATCACGTCACTCGGCTTCCGGGGCGAGGCGATCCCGAGCATCGCGGCGGTTTCCCGGTTCACGCTCACGAGCCGCGAGCGCGGCAACCTGAGTGGTACGCAGATTGAGATCGCCGCCGGCAAGATTCTTTCCGTGACGGACGTGGGGGCTGCGGAAGGGACGGTGGTGGAGGTGCGCAATCTCTTCTTCAACCTGCCCGCGCGCCGCAAGTTTCTGCGTTCGATACCAACCGAGACGGCGCATATCGAGCACATCGTGACGCTGTGCGCGCTGGCACATTCTCAGGTGGCGTTCCGGTTGGTCGTCGATGGCCGCGAAGTCTTCAACCTCGCGCCGACCAAAGACCTCCTCGGTCGCCTGCGCGAACTCCATGGCGCCCGGCTCGCCGAAGAACTGCTTGCCGTCGATTTGACACGTGGGGATGTGCGGGTCACGGGATTCATCGGCAAGCCCGGCGTGAGCCGCGCCGATCGCCGCCAACAGCATCTCTTTGTGAACGAACGGCCCGTCGAGAGCAAAGGCATCAACTACGCGCTGCTCGAGGGGTATCACACGGCGTTGATGAGGGGAAAATTCCCGGTAACGTTCCTGTTCCTCGATATCGATCCCGAGGTGGTGGATGTAAATATCCATCCTGCCAAGCGCGAGGTGCGTTTCCGCGATGAGTTCGCCGTGCGCCAGTGTGTGATCGATGCGGTCCGTGCCGCTTTGGAGCCGGAAGTTGCGGGCTTGCACCCGGTTCAAAACGAGGGCTGGCCGAAAGCCGAGCATCGCGTTTTCGCGGCACCACCGGGCGTCTCACCCGTGCGACCGACAGATCCTCCCCCGTTGGTCCTGCGGACGACAACCGACTCGACGAGTCAACCTCACCAACACCCGACGATGCCTTTGCCATTGACGGGTGAGGTATCGGCCGAACCATCGACCCAGATCCGTACCGAGGAAGGTTTGTGGCGGATCCTCGGTGTGATCGGGCAGCTCTACGTCTTGATCGAATCGCCGGAAGGGCTGGTGCTGATGGATCAACACGCGGCGCACGAGCGTGTGCTCTTCGAGAAGATGCTGCGGGAACTGGAAACCGATTCCGCGCCCGCGCAGAAGCTCTTGTTGCCGCTCACGCTTGAATTGGACGCACGCGATGCGGCGTTCCTCCACGCCAATCAGAAAACGCTGCACAAACTGGGCATCGGTGTGAGTGAGTTTGGCGAAAAGACTTTCTTGGTAGACGCGTTGCCGCCGTATTTTTCCACGTCAAACCTTGCGCAGACATTTCGCAATATCATCGACGAATTGCGACAAACGGGTGAGGAGGTGCACGCGCGACGGTTGAGTGAGGACAAAATCGCCACGACTGTCTGCCGCCACGCGGTGAAGGCCCATGACCCGTTGCGGGGCGAGGAACTGCGCGCGCTGTTGCAGCAACTTCACCAGTGCGAATTACCCTACACATGCCCGCACGGTCGTCCGACCATGATTCAGATGTCGTATGCCGAACTGGAGAAGAAATTTGGAAGGAAAGCGTGAGCACGAATTGTCCCCGTTGCGGGAAACCTCTCGAAGAACAACAACTGGACACCCTGTCGCTTCGTTGTTGTCGTGGCTGCAAGGGGATGTTGATGCTGCACACCGATTTGACTGACGTGCTGGAGAAAAGTTGGCACGCGGTGCCATGTGAGACGGCGGAAACGACTGAATTTCGTCCGACCGAGGGTTGGCAAAATGAGCCGAAGTTCCCCTGTCCTGATTGCCGCCAGGCAATGGAAAAGTATGGCTACATGGGTATTGGCGCCATCCAGATTGACCGTTGCGATCCGTGCGCGTTGGTTTGGCTCGACGCCGACGAGTTGCAGAACATGGTACTGGCACTCGCGAAAGCGAACCACCGCTCCGAAACGGCCTGGCAGGAATCCAAAAAACAGAATTGGGACATCATCACTCCCGCTGATCTGTCAGACCCCCGTGCCAGAATTGCGGGCGGTGGTCGCTGGTGGTTATACGATGCCGGCGGTTACCAATTGGGGCCGGCCTTCCAACTCCTTAGTTTGCTTTTCCGCTAGGCTTTTGCTAGCCTGCCAGCAAGCTTATGGTCAGGATGCTGCGGGGAATTACTCTCGGCTTGGGATTGTTGATGGGCAGCGCGTTTGCGTTCGCAGGTCCTGCCGATATTCCGGTCACCTTTCAGATCACTACGAACACGACGCTTGGCAGCAGCATGTTCGTGTTGGGCAACATCCCGCAGTTGTCCAACTCAAACATGATCAACGCCATCAAGCTGGTGCCGAATAGTTGTGTCGGATCTGTATGCACCTGGTCCGTAAGCATTGGCATCCTCCAAGGCACAAGCTACGAGTACAAGTTTGTGAAACGCGGCGACTGCGCGACGTGTTACAGCAATCCGAGCAACGGCACGTACGAGCCCGGCGCGAATCGCACGGGTTCAACGCCCGCCGGGCCTGCGGCGCCGTGGAGCGGCAAGACGGTTTTTTATTACTCAAGTTGGTCAAGCGTTTCGCTATTGTACTCGAACACCGCGACAGCGAATTTCGTCGTTCAACCCATGCTGGCAGTCGGACCAGGGCGCGGCGGCACCGAGAAACTATGGCGCGCGGATGCCATCAACCGCGCCGGTGAGACGAATTTGGTATTTGTGTTCACTGACAACCAGGGCCACTACGACAATCCGGACGGGATCGGCGGGCGCAACTACGAGACACCGCTGGATGCGATGTTCGTGCAGGACGGACAGGTATACAACTATTGGCCGCCGCCGTTTGTGAGCACGAACCGGGTTGAGACTTTTACGTTGAACTCCACGAACCTCGCCAGTCGCACGATCCGCGTTTATCTGCCACGCGGCTATAATGAGAATACGGCGAAGCGCTACCCCGTGTTGTATATGCACGACGGGCAGAATCTGTTTCTCGGAATGGGGCCGTTCGGGTGCTGGAACGCGGATACCAACGCCAACAACTTGATCCGCTTCAGCAAAATGCGCGAAACAATCATCGTCGGAGTGGACAATTCGAGCGATCGGTTCTGTGAATACGCACCGCCCGGCTGTACCTACAGCCAGTGCAACACACCACGCGGCGACAAGTACGCCTCCCTGTTGGTCGATGAACTGAAGCCGATCATCGACGCTAATTACCGGACGCTACCCGACCCGGATGATACGGGTGTGCTTGGGTCTTCTCTCGGCGGCTTGATCTCTGCGTATCTGGGTTGGCAACGTTCGGGCACGTTTCACAAAATCGGAGCCATGTCGTCCTCGTTTGATATTTGTTTCCCGATTCCCGCGCCGGATTCGAAGCGGCCGATTCGCATCTACCTCGATAGCGGCAACATGGATGCGCAGGGCACGGTCGGCTCCAGCGATGATTTACTCTCGACCGTCGGCGAGCGTGATAAACTTATGCAGAACGGTTACGCCTTCAATCTCGATCTGGATCACACGATTGGCTACGGCCATTGGCACAATGAACAGTGGTGGAATGCCCGTTCGCCGCGCTGCTTCACCTTCCTGTTCCCGACCAGCGATGAGCCGGATACGGTTCTGGATGCCGCTACGCCGCCGCGGATTACGAATCTACAACTCGCAGGCCCAAGCAATGTGGTGACCTGGACGAGTTATCGATTGCGAAGGTACGCGGTGCAAGGTGTCACGAGTGAGCAGTATTCGAGTTCGATGACATGGAGCGACCTCTTCATCACGCCTGTACCGGAGCCTCTCTTGTGGAACTATCCAAGCGTCGGCGTCAGCAACACGTTTCATTTCCTTCGCGTGCGCGAATCGACTGTCCCAAATTGGCCGAATTGACGAGGCGCGGTGACCGGGTCATGGCTGCCGTGCCAGGACTTTGCGGGCTTCACAGACGTCGGCGGCGATTTGCATCTTCAGCGCTTCCGCCGAGACGAACTTTTGCTCGTCGCGCAATTTCGACAGAAAAAGAACCTCAATATTCTGGCCGTAGAGTTCTCGCGCGAAATCGAGGATGTGCACTTCCAGTGTTCGGCGCGGCTCCATCCCCGCGAAGGTAGGCCGTACGCCAATATTGACCACGCCACCGAATTGTTCCTCGCCGACAACCACGCGCACGGCGTATACACCATCGGGTGGGAGAACTTCGTTGTGGGGATTCAGATTCGCGGTCGGGAACCCCAACTCGCGTCCGCGCTGGTCGCCGGATTCGACGGTGCCGAGGATTGAGAATGTTCGTCCTAACATCGCCGCGGCGCGATCCAGACGACCACCCAGGACGTGCTGCCGAATCGCCGTCGAACTGATCATCTCTTCGCCGAGCATGACGGATTTAATTTCCTTGGCAACGAAACCGTAATGCGGTGCGAGGGCCTCCATCAACCGCACGTCGCCCGCGCGATCGTGGCCGAAGCGAAAGCGAGTCCCGACGCAAATCTCCTGGAGGTGATTTGTCTGACGCGCGACCGTATCGACGAAGTTTTCCGGCGGGGTAAGCGAGAATGGCTTGTCGAATGTGAGCAGCAGGCATGCGTCCACACCGAGCTTCTCCAAAAGCGTCAATTTATGCTCGGTGGAAGTCAGCAGCAACGGGGCCTTATCGGGTTGCAGAACGCGGAGCGGGTGGGGATCAAAGGTCAACACGACCGACGTGCCGCCAGCCGCTCGCGCATCATCGCCCGCCTGTCCGATCACGCGCTGATGGCCCAGATGGACACCATCGAACACGCCAATGGCCAAACACACTTTTTGGGAGTGCTTCGCCAGTTCTTCAAATGTGCGGAAAATTTGCATCAGGCGGCACTGGAACCGACAAACTTCAGGATCGGGATGATGAGCGATTTCAATTCTTCGCGCGTGAGTGTCAAAACTGTCTGGAGTTGGTGGGCTTCGTTCACATCGAACTTGCCGGACCGCGTGCGCCGCAACTCGTGGAGATGCGCGCCGCAGCCGAGCAGGTCGCCGACGTCCGAACAGATCGTTCGCACGTACGTGCCCTTCGTGCACGCCACGCGAAACGTGATGCGTGGCAGCTCGAGCCCGAGAACGCGGAGATCATAGATGTGAATGAGCCGCGGCTTGCGCTCGACCGTCTTGCCTTTGCGCGCCAGTTTATAGAGAGGCGTGCCCTGATGCTTGACCGCGCTGACCATCGGCGGAATCTGTTGGATGTCGCCGCGGAATTTGGCCAGGACCTCCTCAATGTCTTTCGCGGTGAGCGGTGGCACCGGTTTCTCAGCGATGACCTCACCGTCGGCATCCTGCGAATCCGTCGAAACGCCGAGGATCATGGCGCCTTCGTAGGCCTTGTCATCTGACATCAGACGGTCCTGCAGCTTGGTCGCACGTTCGAGGACGAGGATTAGCAGGCCCGTCGCCGCCGGGTCCAGCGTGCCGCAATGGCCCACCTTCTTGAACCCAAAATGGCGGCGCACGCGATCCACAACATCATGTGATGTCATGCCTGCGGGCTTGTCGATCAAGAGTACGCCGTCGAATGGTGAAAGCTGCGGTTGCATGGGGCCGGGGAATTAGAGTTTTGCCGCAGCCAGCGCTTCGCTCACGGCCGCAAGCACGTTGCGCTCGATCTCATGCGGTTCGCCCGAGAGACGCGCGCCGGCAGCTTCGCGGTGACCACCGCCACCGAAGCGGCGGGCGATGGAGTTCACGTCGATCTGCGCATGCTTCGAGCGCAGACTAATGCGGATCTTGCCCGGCTCGGCCATCTCCTCAAAAAGCAGAGCCACAATGACGCCTTCAATCGCGCGGGCGTAGTCAATCAACCCTTCCGTGTCCTCGCGCTTGGCTCCGGACTCCTCGAACATCTCGACCGTGACCCACGTGTAGGCGATGCGCTTGTGGTCGGTCAGTTGGAGTTGCGCGAGCGCCTTTTGCAACAGCATAAGCCGCGCATACGGATAGCTTTCGTAGACCTGGCGGCAAATCTCGCCGACATTGATTCCCGTATCGACCAGTTTGGCAGCGACACGGAGTGATTCGGAGGTCGTGCCGGTGTAGCTGAAAGAACCCGTGTCCGTCGAAATGGCCGCGAACAGGCACGTTGCGATTTCCTTCGTCAACGTGAAGCTGCCCCGATTGATTAAATCGTAGGCGATTTGCCCGGCCGCGGGTGCTTCGGGCACAATCCAGTTAATTTCAGCGAACTTCTCATTGCTGACGTGATGGTCGATATTGATGAAGTGCTTCTTGTTGCGGATACGCTGGGCTGCTGAACCAACCCGCTGCCACGTGGACGTGTCAATGGCGATAACGACATCGAAATCCTTCGGCTCGGCTGGCGGCCGAGTGATCCGACCGGCATGTGGCAGAAAACGGAATTTCGCGGGCACCTCGTCGTCATTCCAGGCTTCGACGGTCTTGCCGAGATCCTGCAGCAAGAGGAGGAGTGCCAACTGCGAGCCCACCGCGTCACCGTCGGGGCGGTAGTGGGTGAGCACCAGGAACGTCTTCTGGCTCCGCAGCAACTCGCAAATCTGTTGGCAGGCATCACTCATCGGCTGGTTCGCTTCCAAGTTCGTCGAGCAGATGCTCAATGTGGCTGGCATGCGCCTCGGTTTCGTCGAGAAAGAACTTCAGTCGCGGCGTGTATTTGAGGACGATGCGGTGTGCCAACTCGTGCTGGATGTGGCCGTGCCGGCGGTCCAGTGTATCAAGGGCACGTTGCTTCTGTTCCGCCGAACCGATCACGCTCATATAAATGCGCCCTTCCTTGAGGTCGGGGCTGATCTTCGCGGCGGTGATCGTGACGAAACCGCAATCGGCGAGGTTCAACTCCAGCACGATCTGGCTGACCTCGCGTTTGACCAATTCAGAGACTCGTTCAATTCGATGACTGCTCATGGTAATGATGGCCCCGGGAAGGAGAAGAGCGGGCGACACGACCTGAATCATTCCGTGTTTCGTCCTCCGCGTTGGGCGGTTGAGTTATCGGTTACAGACTCGCCGCGACTTTTTCGACCGTGTAACACTCCAGGATGTCGCCCTCCTGGATTCCGGGGAAATTCTCCAGCCGCAAGCCACACTCCGACCCGGCTTTCGCCTCCCGGACGTCGTCTTGAAAATGTTTGAGACTCGAGATACGTCCCTCATACTGTACAGCCTTGCGGCGCAGCAGGCGGACCCGTGCGCTCCGCGCGATGCGGCCATCGGTGACAACACACCCCGCTACCGCCGGTCCCTTGGATAGCTCGAATACCTTCCGCACTTCCGCGTGCCCGATCACGATTTCCTTTGAATCGGGCTCCAGCAGCCCTTCCATCGATTCCTCGACCTGTTCGATCAACTCATAGATGATCGTGTACAGTCTGATTTGCACGTCCTCGTGCTTCGCCGCGTCCGTGACGCCGCTCTCTGGTTTTACACGAAACCCGATGATGACAGCGGATGAAGCGCTGGCGAGTAGGACGTCATTTTCGGTGATGCTGCCAACCGCGCCATGGATGATTTCGAGTTCGATCTTCTCGCTCTTCAGTTTGCCGAGTGAATCGGCAATGGCCTCGAGCGAGCCTTGCACGTCGGCCTTGAGGACGAGGTTCAGTTTCTTCCGCTCGCCGTCCTTGAATTGCGTGAAGAGATCTTCGAGCCGTGAGCCGCGGGCCTGTCCCAGCATCGCGCCCCGCGCTTCGAGTTCGCGTTGTTCGCTGAGGGCGCGGGCTTCCTTGTCGTTCTTCATGACGTTAAACTCCGCGCCGGCATCCGGGAGGCCCGAGAGCCCGACAATCTTTACCGGCGTCGAGGGCGGGGCCTCCTTGATGCGCTGGCCCTTATCGTTGATCAATGCACGGATCTTCGCCCAGAACGGGCCGCACACGATACCGTCCCCGACCCGCAGCGTGCCTTTGCGAACCAGCACGGTGGCGGTCGGTCCCATGCCCGGCTCAATCTGCGCCTCGATCACGTTGCCTTTCGCCGGAACTTTCGGGCTGGCCTTCAGCTCCATGATCTCGGCTTGCAACAGGATCATCTCCAATAAGGTGTCGATGCCCTTCTTCGTTGTTGCGGAGACTTCGACGGTAATGGTTTCGCCGCCCCAGGACTCGGGACTGAGACCGTGCTCCTGCAACTGTTTCTTCACCCGGTCAGGGTTGGCGGTCGGCAAATCGCATTTGTTGATGGCCACGAGGATCGGAACCTGGGCGGCCTTGGCGTGATTGAGGGCCTCGATGGTCTGCGGCATGATGCCATCATCCGCGGCGACGACGAGGATCGCGATGTCGGTGACATTCGCGCCGCGCGCGCGCATCTTGGTGAAGGCCTCGTGGCCCGGCGTATCGAGAAACGTGATGGACTTGCCGTCTGGCAGTGAGACAACGCTCGCGCCAATGTGTTGTGTGATCCCGCCACTTTCATGGGCGACAACGTCTGTTTTCCGGATCGCGTCGAGGAGCGAGGTCTTGCCATGGTCGACATGGCCCATGACGGTTACCACCGGTGGTCGCGGCATCAAGTCGCTGGCTTGTTCTCCCACCTCGAGCGGTTCAACCTTCTTGGGCGGGGCGTGAACCATGCCGGCGCCTCGTTCGCGTTTTTCCAGTTCGAAGAGGAAGCCGTGACGTTCACAAATCTTGCGCGCGATGTCTTCGCCAATGCTCTCGGAAGGGTTCGCGAAAACGTTCATCGTCATCAACTCGGCCAGGAGGACGTGCGACTTGATGCCAATGCGCTGAGCCAGGTCGCGCACGATCACGGGCGGCTTCATCTGCACCACTTTGTTGCCCTTGTCGTCCAGGATGAACGCAGGCTGTGCCGGCGTCGCGGGTGCGGGGGAAGTGGGTCGCGGTGCCGGAGCAGGTGGTGCTACCGGCCGGTGCGCCGTCGTAATCTTTACCGTTGGCTGCGGTGTGGGCGCGGGCCGAGCCGGCGCCGGAGGTTTCGGAGCGGCGACAGGCGCTGGCGCCTGAAAGGTTGCCGGCGGAACAACAACCTTTGGCGGTGCCGGCTGGGCCGTTTCCGGAATCGTCTTTGGCGGCTCAGCAACGGGCACGGGAGCCGGGACTGTGGCAACCGTCGCGGCGCCGTCGGTTTTCTCCGTTGCGATCGCCGCGGGTGTAACGGCCGGGGTGACGGGCGCTTCTGGTGCGGGCGGTGGAGGCGGTGTCGGTGCGACGTATCCGTATTCCTTCTCGATCGACTCGGCCGTGATCTTGTCGACGGTGCTCGAGTGGCTCTTTACGGGATAATTCATCGCATGCAGCTTTTCGATCATGTCCTTGTTCGAAAGGCCGCAACGTTTTGCCAACTCGTGTACGCGAATACTCATTACGCCTTTGGTTCACCCTCCGCGGGCTGGGCGGCTTCACGCCGTTCCTGCTCCGCATTGGCGGCCTGCTGCGCCGCCGCCGCTTTCTCGGCACCCAGAATATCGGTCAAATCGTTCAAATCCGCAGCGAGCAATGCTTCGAGTGAATGGAAACCGCTTTTGACCAGGACCTCGGCGGTCTCGCGATCGATGCCCTGGATCGTCATGATTTCCTGCACCGCTCGCGCTACTTTTTCTTCGAAGCCGAGTTCGGCGGTCTCTTCCTTCTCGATCTCGATGTTCCAACTGGTCAGTTTGGCGGTCAGGCGCGCGTTCTGACCCTTCTTGCCAATCGCCAGCGAAAGCTGGTCGGGATCGACGATAATTTTAACCGAATGACGCGCTTCGTCGATGACAAGATTTCGCAGCTTGGCCGGGGCCAGCGCGTTGTTAACATACTGCCGAACATTCGGGTCCCAACGGATGATGTCGATCTTCTCGCCGCTGAGTTCGCGCACGATGTTTTTCACGCGCATTCCGCGCATGCCGACGCAGGCGCCAACGGGATCGACCTTTTCGTCGTGCGACAGGACGGCAATCTTCGTGCGATAACCCGCTTCGCGCGCGATGCCTTTGATTTCGACCGTCTTATCGGCGATTTCCGAGACTTCAAGTTCAAAAAGTTTGCGGACGAAATCAGGATGGCTGCGGGAAAGAACAATCTCCGGGCCGTGCAAGGCGTTCTCGACGCTCAGTGTGTACGCGCGAATGCGGTCGCCGGGCTGGTATTCCTCCGTGGGCACACGCTCCCGGCTGGGCATGATGCCCTCGATTTTGCCGAGATCGATGATGACGTCGCTACGCTCGAAACGGCGCACGGTGCCGGAGAGGATGTCGCCGGCCCGACCCTTGAACTCCTCGAACACCATGTTCTTTTCGACCTGGCGAATGCGCTGGAGCATGGCCTGCTTGGCGGTTTGCGCGGCGATTCGGCCAAAATTCTGCGGGGTGACCTCGATTTCGATGTTCTCGCCGAGTTGGGCGTTGGGAAAACGGCGGCGGGCGTCCGTCAACGAGATTTCATCATGCTTGTTGACGACGTTCTCGACGACCAATTGCTTCGCGAGTGCTCGAATGACACCTGTCTTGCGGTCGATCTCAATGCGGAGATCGCGCGCGGGACCGACACTTTTCTTGGAGGCCTGCAGCAAAGCCTGCTCGACCGCCTCGAACAGGATTTCCCTGTCGATGCCTTTTTCGCGCTGAAAATATTCTACCGCTACTATTAATTCACCGCTCATAAGCGTTCCGTATCCTCGTCGGCAGGAGCCTTTCAGGGAACAAAAAAGTGGGTTTTTGACCCACTGGTTCCATGCCGCCAAAATCTACCTTTAAAATATAGGGGAATCGCGGAAGTCGGTCAAGCCCATTCAGGGCCGGGCGCAGCGGGCTTGTTTTCTGGCGCAGCGGGCGTTTACAATGCGCGGCCAATGAATCTGCCGAACAGGCTGACAGTCGCGCGCATCGTCCTGACCGTTTATTTCGTCATGGCGCTGCTGTTGCCGCCCGCCGGCTGGCTGCGGTCGCACTTCCCGTTTGGGAAGACGACGGCGCTGATCATCTTCATCGTGGCGAGCCTGACGGACTGGTTGGATGGCTGGTACGCGCGCCGGTACAAGGTGGAGACGAATTTTGGCATGTTGTTGGACCCTCTGGCCGACAAAATCCTGACGACGGCAGCTTTCATCTGCTTTATCGAGCAGCCCAGCTACCGGCCCGGCGTGCCGTTGGTCCAGGCGTGGATGGCGCTGGTGATCGTCGCGCGGGATTTCCTGGTCACGGGGCTACGGTTGGTGGCCAGCCAACAGGGCGTCGTGCTTCGCGCCGAGTGGCTGGGTAAACACAAGACCATCTCGCAGATGGTGACGATCATTATCATCCTGCTCGGATTGGCCGCCCGTGAGGACTGGAATTGCTTTGGCACGGACTATCAGCGATTCAACATAATTTTTTCACGGACAGCGTTTGGGCTGATGCTGTGGACCGTCGGGCTGACACTTCTCTCGGGCATCGTCTATTTTTACAAGAACGGAGAACGCTTCCTTCACGATGCGTGACCGACTCGTTAAATTCCTGGCGACGGGTTTCGGGATCGGTTATCTGCCGGCGGCACCCGGGACGGCAGGCTCGCTGGTTGGGGTCGGCTTCTGGTGGGCACTGAACCAAACGCATCATCTGTGGCTGCGCGGTCTGCTGCTGGTACTGGCCGTCGCGCTGGCCGTATGGTGCGCGGGTGCAGCGGCGGAATTGATGCATCATCCCGACCCACCGAGTGTTGTCATCGACGAGATTGTGGCGCTACCTCTGGCGATGATCGGTTTGGGCGCGCATTGGTGGCATGTCGTTGTGGCCTTTGCGCTGTTTCGCCTGTTCGACATCTGGAAGCCACCGCCCGTGGGCGACGCGGAGAGTTTTTCGGGGGGAATCGGAATCGTTCTGGACGATCTACTGGCAGCCGCCTACGCGTGCGCGGGGACGCATTTGGTTGTGTACCTGGTCAGTTTGACGAGGCATTGAGTTTCGCGAGGAACTTCTCGAGTTGGCCGGTGTCGAAGTTGGCGAGCACGTGACCATCCACGACGATGGTAGGCACGTAACTCTGGCCGGAAATACGTTGCATCTCGTCGTCGGCAGACGGGTCGCGACCCACGTCGATTTCGGTAAATGGGATGCCATGCGCCTTCAAGTAGTTTTTGGCTTCGACGCACCAGCCGCACCAGTTACGCGAGTAAAGTTTGACGTCCCGCATGATTTTTCCTTGTGAAACGCCCGCTAACATCGCAGATTGGATGCCGTTTGCAACCTTGCGGTTGCGTGTAAACTCATGAAAATCCTGATTGCTGATCCAATCTCAAAACGTGGCGTCGAATTGCTGCGTGCCAACAAGGCTTTCCAGGTTGACGAAAACGTTGGCCTGAAAGAGGACGCGCTTTGCGAAATCATTGGCGAATACGACGCGCTGGTCGTTCGCAGCCAGACCAAGGTGAACAAACGCGTCATCGAAGCCGCGAAGAAACTCCGCGTTGTCGGGCGGGCCGGTGTTGGCGTTGATAACGTCGATGTGGACGCAGCGACGCGTCGGGGCATCATCGTGATGAACACGCCCGGCGGCAACACGATCTCCACGGCAGAGCACACGTTCTCCATGATGATGGCGCTGGCTCGTAGTATTCCGCAGGCCCACGCATCGATGAAGGCGGGGAAGTGGGACCGCAAATCCTTTGAAGGCACTGAACTCTACAACAAGACCCTTGGCGTTATTGGCATGGGGCGCATCGGCACGGAGGTGGCGCGGCGGGCGATTGCGTTTGGGATGCGCGTGTTGGCGTATGATCCGTTCCTGAGCCTGAGCCGCGCGAAGGCACTGCAGGTTGAAGTCGTGGAACTCGATGAGATCTACTCGCGCTCAGATTTCATTACGGTGCATGTCCCGATGACCGACCAGACGCGCGGGATGATCAACAAAGATACGATTGCGAAGATGAAGGATGGCGTGCGGCTGATCAACTGCGCGCGCGGCGGCATCATCAACGAGAAGGATTTGTACGACGCCATCAAAGGCGGCAAGGTTGGCGGCGCGGCGCTCGACGTTTATGAGCAGGAGCCGCCTAAGGATTCGCCGCTGCTGGAATTGCCGCAGGTCGTGATGACGCCGCATCTCGCGGCATCGACGCAGGAAGCGCAGGAATCGGTCGGTGTGGAGGTTGCTGAGCAGATTGCCGATGTGTTGGCGGGTGGCACCATCCGCAACGCCGTGAATATGCCGACCATCGACGCGAAAGTGCTGGCGGTGCTGCAACCCTACCTGACCTTCGGCGAGAAGATGGGTCGGCTCTTGGCGCAGATCGCACCGCAGCGTATCGAGCGACTTGCGATTGAGTTTTGCGGCAAGGCGGGAGAGTTGGAGAGCGGCCCGATTGGGCGGGCGGTCCTGAAAGGTTTCCTCGAAAACGCCCAAGGCGGCGATGTGAATTACGTCAACGCGCCTGTCATCGCGCAAACGCTTGGCATTCGTGTCGGCGAAGTGAAGAGCAATGAGCCGATTGATTATGCAGAGCTGATCAACGTCCGCGCGTTTGTGGAGGGGCAGGTCGCGAGCGTGTCCGGCACGTTCTACGGTTCGGCGAACAATCCGCGTATCGTCCGCATTAACGACATGCCGGTCGAGGTGGTACCGCACGGTGTATTGTTCATGATGAGCAACAAGGACCGGCCGGGCATCGTCGGTTGGATCGGCACGATCATGGGCAAGCACGGTGTCAACATCGCCAGCATGTCCCTCGGTCGCGACAAGGAAGGCGGGCAGGCATTGACGGTGCTAAATCTCGACAGCGCGCCCAGCGACGCTCTCCTTTCTGAAATCCGCAAGGACAAGGACATCTTCGACGTGAAGGTGGCGAAGCTGTAGTTGCACCAGTCTTGAAGATGAGCGACGTATTCATTTTGGGAGCAGGCTTTTCGAAGGCTATATTTTCCCAAATGCTTTTGCTTCCGGAACTGTCGGACGAAGTCGAGAAGTTCTGGCTGGCCAATAACAGAAGGCCTGCAATTTGTGACCTATTCCGACGGGAATTAGAGTTGTGGTTGTCCTTTTTATTGGAAGATCATCCCTGGCTGATGGAAGCAGAGAATTTACGAAATCGGGCACTTGGCCTTGATGCGTTAGGCGCTATCAAGAATCGTTTGTTTGTACGCGAAGAAATAGCCGTCGGCTACGAATGTCCTACTTGGTTTACACAATTAGTCGAATACTGGCGTACAAATTCGGTGTCGGTCTTCACGCTCAATTACGATTCGTTGGTGGAGAGATGCGCAGCATCATTAGGGATAAAGACTGGCAATCTATACCCTGTTCCACTCACCCCCTCCGGACAGCGCCTCGGCGCCGTTCTCGCTGCAAAGCACACGTCAACGTTCCGCCTATTTAAGCTACACGGATCAGGTAGTTGGTTCTACTCTGGCAGTGAGTTCGCTAGGGGAGAAACAATTTATTACATTCCATATACGGGCTGGAGTCAAACACCTGCTCCTGAAGATCCTATGGTAGCATCAATCGCCGACAAAGCACCTCTGATCGTTCCGCCGCGATTTAATAAAGGAAATTATTTGCGGCACGAAACTGTGCATCAACTTTGGACCAGAGCGAGCTATGCACTTCAAGCTGCGAAGAGAGTTTTTGTCCTCGGATACTCTTTGCCCCCTACCGACCTTGAAATGCGCTATTTTTTGGCGACAAATACCAAAAACGGTTCGCCGGCCGTGTACGTGGTTGATAAGAATCCAGAAATCATTGAAAGGTTTGCGGCTGTGTTCAACAATCCTTCCATCAATCAGCAGTTCGTTTACGATGGCGAGCCAATACCTGCATTCGTGGACGCGTTAACCTCAGAACAACTGTGAATCTCGATTGTAATTCTTGCAGTGGGGCATCGACGTGAAGTATACCGCTAGATCTTGATGAAGCTCTCTCCCGATAAAAAGCTTGCGGGTATCCTTTGCCCCGTGTTTGCGATTCGGACTGAGGGGGACCTGGGCATTGGCGACACCGAAGGTGTGAACCAGATGATCGATTGGTGTCACAAGCATGGGTTCAGCATGTTGCAGGTGCTGCCGATCAATGAAACCAGCGACGACAACTCGCCGTACAATGCCATCAGTTCGATGGCGCTCGACCCAACGACGATCGCCATCTCACCGAAGTATATTCCGGATTTGTCGGCAGCGAAATTCAAGGAGATTGCGAAGTCGGAGTTGCTCAAGGAACTGCGCGCGGGTGCGGTGAAATATACGAAGGTGAAGGAACTGAAACGCGCGCTACTACGCGCGGCGTTTGAGGCGTTCCTTGCGGAGCACTGGAACAATAAAACTGAGCGTAGTGAGGGGTTTCGCACGTTCTTGGGCGAGAATGGGGACTGGATTTCCGACTACGCGATGTTTCGCGTGTTGATGGAGGATTACCACGACTGGCCCACGTGGGACGAATGGCCGGTGGATCGCCAGAACCCGAAGAAGGCGTGGTCATGGTTCCTGTCGTTGTCGCCACGGCAGCGCGATGCGTACGCCGAGCGCATCCTCTTTTGCGCGTACGTCCAATGGATCGCTTACGATCAATGGCAGAAGGTCAAGGAGCACGGCACGCAGAAGAAAGTGTACCTGATGGGTGACATCCCCTTCGGCGTCAACCGCTACAGTTCCGATGTTTGGGGCAATCGTGCCATCTTCGACCTTGCCTGGAGTGGCGGGTGTCCACCTGAGAAGGTTTTCAAGGTCGATCCGTTTACCGAGAAATGGGGGCAGAATTGGGGCATTCCGCTGTACAAGTGGGAGGTTTCGCGCGAGCGCAACCATGATTGGTGGCGCATCCGCTGCGGCAATATCCACAAGGTGTTCCACCTTTTCCGCATCGACCATGTGCTCGGTTTCTTCCGCATTTACTCATTCCCATGGCCACCCAAGGAAAACGGAAAATTCCTGCCCCTGACCGAGGAGGAAGCCGTGAAACGCACCGGCGGTCGTGTGCCACATTTTCAACCGAACGCCGATGACACTCCCGCGGGAGCGAAGTTCAACCAGAAACAAGGCGAGGAACTACTGGCGATGGTGCTGGAGGCAGCGGGCGATACGGCCGTCGTCGCAGAAGATCTCGGTGTCGTGCCGCCGTACGTCCCGCTGACGCTGGATCACTTGAGAATTCCCGGTTACAAAATTCCACACTTTTTGCGCGAGAAGGATTACGCTTTTGTTGATGGCAAGACTTACCCGCGTTTGTCGCTGGCCACGCCCGCGACTCACGACCACCCTCCCATTGTGAGCATGTGGCGCGAATTATGGGAGAAAGCTGATGGTGGTGACGACGGGGCACGATGGGATCTGAAGCGGTGGATGAAGTACTGTGGTGCGGAACAGGAAGCGCCCCCGCGCGAGTTCAACGATCACATCCATCAACTCATCCTGCGCGGCGTGCTCAACTCCAATTCCTGGCTCGCTGTGTTCATGATCACCGACGTTTTCGGCAGCGAAGGACGGTTCAATGTTCCCGGCGCGGTCAGCGAAGGGAACTGGTCCTACCGCCTTGATAAAACCGTGGCCGAACTGGACAAAGATCCGCACCTCCTCCACAAGACGCAAATGTGCGCCAAGCTGGTGAAAGAAAGCCACCGGCTGCCGTAAAGCTATTTCGGGGTGATAGCTTCTGAAGACGGCGTCTGCTCGATCAACTTTTTGAATCTAGATTGCTTGCAGTACCGCTCCCGCGTGACCGGGGGCTTTAACTTTGCGGAAGATCTTTTTAAGCGCGCCATCGGGGCCTATGACAAACGTGCTGCGTTCGATGCCCATGTACTTCTTGCCGTACATCGATTTCTCCTTCCAGACGCCGTACGCCTCGGCTATTTGGTGGTCTTCGTCGGCGACAAGCGAGTAGGGGAGCCCATGCTCGGCGATGAATTTCTCATGCGACTCGGGTGAATCGGGGCTGATGCCGATGACCACGGCATCATTGTCCTGGATTTTCTCGTAGAGGTCGCGGAACTCACACGCTTCGGTCGTGCAGCCCGGTGTAAAATCCTTGGGGTAGAAATAAACGACAACGGTTGAACCTTTGTTGGCCGCCAATTCGAGAAACGACGGGGCGGTATCGCCTTCCTTAAGTTCTTTCATTACGGTCTCCTTTACGTTTCACGCCAATTTTCGGGCATAAATCCGCCACTTCACATAGGATGCAATCCGGGCGGCGCGCGGTGCAGCGTTTTCTCCCGTGCCAAATTAGCAGATGGGAGAAATCAATCCAGTCTCTCTTTGGAACCACTTTTATCAGAGCCTGTTCAATCCTTTCGGGAGTCGTTTGCCGGGTCAGTCCCAGGCGGCGCGAGAGACGCATGACGTGTGTATCCACCACGATGCCTTCCGCTTTGCCGTAAGCGACGCCGAGGACGACGTTGGCCGTCTTGCGACCGATGCCGTCGAGTTGGATGAGTTCAGCGAGCGTGTCGGGTACTTTGCCGCCATGCTTTGCCGCAATGCCCTGGCAGCAGTTGCGGATGGAGCGTGCCTTGTTGCGGAAAAAGCCGGTGCTGCGAATCAGCGACTCCAGTTCGGCTGACGGCGCGGTGGCGAAGTCGACGGCGGTACGATAACGCTTGAAAAGCGCGGGGGTGACGAGATTCACCCGTGCGTCTGTGCACTGTGCGCTGAGGATCGTCGCGACGAGAAGTTGAAGCGGGTTGTCGTGACGCAGCGCACAGCGGACTTCAGGGTATGCGGTCCGCAGGCGACGGAGGATGCTGCGGCAACGCGGCAATAATTTGCTCTTGGCAACGCCCACGGTTCGCAGTATAGCATAGCTGTAAGGACGCACTCAGTTTCACCGCGAATATTTCAAAGAGGAAGAGGAGAGAGCGATTATGGCGCATGTTGTGGCTGAACCCTGTATCGGTTGCAAATTCACCGATTGCGTGGAGGTTTGTCCCGTCAACTGTTTTTACGAAGTCGACGATCGGTTGTATATCCATCCCGATGAGTGCATCGACTGCACGGCGTGCGTTCCGGTCTGTCCCGTGGAGGCGATTTTCACCGAGAGCGACCTGCCGGCAAAGTGGAACAGCTTCATCGCCGAAAACCGCGACAAATGTGCCGGTGCAGCTAACATTACTGTCAAGAAGGAGCCACTGGGCAAGGACAAGCCCGAGTGCAAGCCGGGCGCGCGCAAACCCTAGTCGTGCGCGGCTTCCGATCTGCCTTTGCCTGATGACCCGACAAGTTGGTCGATCGGCTGGTAGCGGTAATAGACTTCGAGAATCAGCGCGCCCAGTGCGGTGGAGTAGGCGGGTGTGTTGGCGAGTTCCCGGGTTTCGATGTTGCTGTGCGGGGGCGGCAGCCAGCGTCCGTCACGTTGTTGGTTCTTCACCATCGTGTCGCGAATCTCGTTGTTCCAGTATTCCCAATACGGGCCGCCTCCCTGAAACATTGCCTGGGTCATGTAGTACCAACCGTAGAGGATGAAATCACCTTCGGTTTTTTCCCAGTCGACCTTCTGTTCGCGCAGGTAATCCAGAGAGGCCTTGATGCGGAGGTCGTTTTCGTTGCCGAGGAACTGCTGGCACAAGACGCCGACGGCGGTCATGGATGGGTAACGCTCCGGTTTTTGGTAGCCGAAGCCCGGGTTTTTCGTGTCGTACATGTTCCAGAGATACTGCGCGGCTTTGTCGAACACGGCTTGGGGAATTTCAACGCCGGCGGCCTGGGCTGACTTCAGGGCCAGAACCATCCATCCGGTAACCGATACATCCGAGTCATTGGGCTGCGACTGGTTGCGCCATCCACCGACATCTTGAGGCCGGGTTTTTGGCGCCGCCTGTCCGCGAAAGACGGCTTGGAGGGCCCGGTCGAGCGGTTTTCGGAGAATCGGTGATTGTGTCATCGCGTAGCCTTCCGATAGCGCGAGGACGACCGGACCTTGCGAATAGCCGTAGCCGACGTAGTCCTGGTTTACGCCGCTAACGAGCCCGTTGGTATCAATATGTTGCGCCAGATACAACAGGCCCTTGCTAACGGCCTGACCGAACTCCGTTGAATCCGGAGTTTCGCCATGTCCCAGGAACGCGAGTGTGGCGAGTGCCGTGCCCGCCGGGGCGCTCTGGCCGCATTTCCACGAGCCGGCCCTTTCCTGGTTGGCCTTCAGCCAACGGAGAGCTGACACGACGGCCCTTTCAGTCTCGGCGCTGCCCTGAAACTTGTTGAGATTCATCGCGCGTTGCGGGCCCATGCGCGCGCCGAAGTTCCCGCCGCCGGGTCCCATGACTCCGGCGGTGCCGATCTTCGTTTCCCCCATGCCAACCGGTGATGCCAGGCCCATGTCGCTGGGATTGCCCACGGGGCGAACAATCGCGGTGGCTGCCTCACTCATCACGCCGATGACCTCGGCAGCGTTATCCTGGTTCGCTTCTGCGGACGGGGTCAAGATGTGGGCTTTGTAGGTTTCCGGCGTGCTACCGGCGGCGGGTACACCGCCGGCGCCTTTGCCCGGTGTTCCGCCACCACCGCCGACCGTCGCACCTTTGTATTCGAAATCACGATACGCGGCATTGGGGTTGTCGGGCTCCTTATCAGATACGGGTGGCGGCAGGGAGGCGGCTTCAAACGAGGCGACGACATTCGGCAGGATGGCCACAATTCTGATTGATCCCAGAACAGCCAGCAAAGCGGCATGGAGCAATAGCGCAATGATGAAGAACCGCATAAGACGCGTTTGCGCCGTCAACCACGCCGGGAATTTGCTCGTGATGGCTTTCATCGCTTAGGATTGCGGTGGGGATGCAGGCAGCACTGCCAATTCCTGCTGCGCATTGCCACTAAACCTTCCAGCGGGGAAGCGACGTAGATACGCCTGGAATGCGCTGCGGGCCGCATCCGTATTGCCCAGGACCTGATGGCATTGTCCGCTGCGGAACGACGCTTCCTCGCCGCGCGGGCCGCTGGTCAGCAAGGCCACGCGCAGATAGTACGGGAGAGCGGTCTTCTTGTTTTCCTTCTCATTGTCCCGGAGGTTGAAGAAGTAGTTGCCGAGCAGGAACGCGGCCTCGCTGGCGCTCTCGCCCTTGCTGCTGGCCATGATTTTGTTGAGGAGGTCGACTGCCTTGGCGTTGGTGGAAGAGTTGGCTTGCGCCAGGTAAACCTTCGCGAGATCCAATTGGGCGGCAGTGTTCTGTGGGTCGGCAGTGAGCACCTGATTGAAGGCTTTTTCCGCGTCATCAAGCCGGTTCAGACGCAAGCATGCCTCCGCGAAACCAAACCGGGCAAGCGATGTCGTGCGCGGGTCTTTCGGATCAAGCGCGAGAGACTTTTGGAAGGCATCCCGTGCCTGGGCAAAACGTTCTTTCCGGAACATATCGTTACCAACAGCGTCATACACGGCGGCAATCTCCTGAACAGCGAACGGTGTGAGATCATGATTCGGATATTTGTCGATGAGTCGCCGATAGGCCCGGATGGCGGCATCAAAGTGCGACCTCACCGCTTCATTGCGAGCGATCTGGTAGAGGGCTTCCGGAACGAGCTGGTTGTCGGGCCAACGGTTTACAAATTCTTGGAACGAAGTGACTGACCTGTCAATACCCTCTGCGCCGAGATAGGCGTAGAGATAGCCGAGTTGGAAGGTAACCTCCGGCACCAGCCCGCTCTTCGGGAACTTCGAGCGGATCAGTTCGTAGCTCTTCACCGCGTTGGTCAGGTTTTCGTGGACCGTCGTGGGATCGTTGGTGTTTTGGGACAGCTGGAAATAAGAGCGGCCGAGGCGGAACAACCCATCAGGCATCCGCTCGTCGGTAGGATACTGTTGCAGGTATGCCGTGAAGTTGTCGCGAGCGCGGGCGAAACTCTGGAGGTCGTAGTAGCAAGTGGCGATGCGGAAAGCAATCAGCGCACGAACAGCGGGGACCGCCTCGGATGTGGAAAGGAAGCGTTCATAGTAGGCGATGGCATTCGTGTACCGCCTGGCTTCGAACATGGCCTCGCCAGCGAGGTAGAGTCCTTGGGCAGCGCGTGGGTGGTGGCTCGCCGCGAGTTGCTGATAAACTTTCTCAGCGTCGTCGTAGTTCTTTTCCGTGGTCGAGATCTGGCCGAGGATTAACAACGTGCCAACGGAGGCTTCGGTGTCATCGGGGAATTGCGATCGTATCCTTTGCACGACGACCTTCGAAGCTTTCAAATCATTCTGCCGAAGGAGCGCCCAGGCCTCACCGAGCATGGCACCCAGCATCAGTTTGTGCTGCGGATACTGTGTTTCAAATTGACGATAAAGATCGATGGCCTTCGGGTAATTCTTCGATGCTTGGAAACACTCGGCCTCCTGCAGGATTGCCTGAGGAATGATAGGAGCAGCCGGGTCTGCTTTGATGAGGCGGACGAAGGTGTCGATAGCCTCCTGATATCGATGAAGGCCGGCCCAACACCAACCCTGAAGGTAAATTGCTTGTGGAACGGATGCGCTCAACTTGTACTGGGTCTCGAACTGTTGAAAGGCAGTGAGCGCTTCGGGAAGCTTGCCATCGTGGTACAACTGCTGTGCGTCATGGAAGGCCTTTTCGGTAGCGGATTCGGGCTCTTGTGCCAACAATGGAGTCGCACTTAGCAGCAACGCTGCCAGGCAGGACAGGAGGCAAGTGGAGTTGCAGGCTGTGCTCATTGGGCGGAAGCAACATTTTCAGCGAGTGGCCGGAAGGCGACCTTGCGCAGGTGCGCTTGCGCACAGGCATCCAGGACACTGATCACATCCTGGTAGCTGGTATCGGGATCGCCCTCGATGACGACAGTCGTGTCCTGGCCGAGTGCGACCAGTTGCATCAGGGTGTCGCGAAGACTGACAATGTCGTAGGTGTTGGCATCGTTGACGAGGATGGTGTCCTTGTCCTTGACGTGTAGGATAATGTCGAGCGGCACCTGTGTGGGAGCGATTCTGGCGCTGACGAGCGGTAACTTGGTGTCGATGCGCTTCTCGCGCTTGTTGAACGTGGAGAAGGTCATGTAGAAAATCAGCAGGATGAGAATCGTGTCGATCATCGGGATAATCTCGACGCGACCGCGCTTCACTGCTCGACGTTTGAGTCTCATTTTTCCAATGTCGCGAACGTCACGTCGGCAATGCCGGCCCTGGAGCAGACCTTGAGGAAGGCGCTAAGGTCCTTGTAGTTCATGTCACGGCTGCCGCGCAGGATCAACGAGTTCAGGCCCGGATCCGTCGTCTTCATGTGGCTGAGCAGATTTGACAGTTCACCAATTTTGTAGCGATGACCGGCCACCGTCACGTTGTCGGAGGAACCCATGTTGACGATGATCTGGTTGGGGGATTGCGTGAAGTCGGCGCCCACGACGGATTGCGGCAGTTTGATACTCGCATCACGCTGGAGCTCCGCGAACCGCGAGAAGCTCATATAAAAGATCAGCAGGATGACGATCGTGTCAATCATCGGGATGATCTCAATCCGTCCCCGCTTGATTTGGCGGCGCTTGAGCTTCATGGGCGGCTCAGCGCGGGGTGGAGGACTTGAGGATGACCATCAATTCGGCGAGGCTCCGCTCCGTGTCCATGAGGATGGCCTCCTTTTTGCCGGTGAAATAGTTGTAGGCAAAGAGCGCGGGAATTGCCACCGCCAGGCCGGTTGCGGTGTTGATTAGCGCCTCGGAAATCCCGCCAGCCAGCTTGTTGGGATCGCTCATGCCGATGGCGGCCACGATGCTGAAGGATTTGATCATCCCGATGGTTGTGCCCAGCAGCCCGAGCAACGGGCAGAGGGTCACCATGGAATCGAGTTGGGGGAGGAACTTTTCCATGGAGATCTGTTCCCTGGTCGCCGCGCTTTGCGCGACGCCTTCGATTTGTTCGGGAGGACAGCCGTTGCGGGAGGCCTGGATCGTGGCGCGAATCACCTGGGCGACAACGCCCGGCGCATCGTTGATGGCGGTGAGCGCTTCCGCGAGCGAGCCCGCATGTTTGATTTTCCGGATCAATTCCTCGGCGTTGCCGGTCGCGTCGCGATAGTACATGAACCGCTCGATGATCAATGTCACTGTCAGAATCGAACAAGCGACAAGAACAAAGAACACATACGGCGGGGTCCTCGCGACCGACCAGATCATTTCGAAGGCAGTTTTCTGCACGGTGGCTGTTGCGGAGCCAGCGGCTTCCTGCGCGAGCGCCGGCCAAGCCTGGCCGATCAAGACTGCCAGGAAGATGCGGAACCCAATTCGGGACGCTTTAGCGGGTAGCAACCGCATGGTGGTGACCTCCAGTTAGAAACGCCGACAACATCGCCGCGTTTATAGGTACTCGTGGTGAACATGGCAAACACTTTCCCGCACGAGTGTGCGCGACGAATCCCCCATCTCGCGGGCCATCAGCCGCGTCCAAGAATCACCCGGGAAAGGTACTCAGGCTTTCGCTTCCACGTCTTTCTCGGCCATTGCGGCTTTGCGGCTGAGTTTGACACGGCCACGATCATCGATCCCCAAGACCTTGACCCACGCTTCATCGCCGAGTTTCAGTACGTCTTCCACCTTGTTGACGCGGTGGTCAGCAATTTCGCTGATGTGCAGGAGACCATCGCGGTCGGGCATGATTTCGACGAAGGCGCCGAATTCTTTGATGCCAACGACCTTGCCGCGATAGATCTTGCCAACCTCGACTTCCGCCGTGATGGACTTGATCTGTTCGATGGCGCGGTCGGCGGCTTCGCCGTCCGTTGAGAAGATGTGAATCGTGCCGTCGTCCTCGATGTCGATCTGACAGCCGGTGGCTTCCACGATGCCCTTGATGACCTTGCCTTGCGGCCCGATGACAGCGCCGATTTTCTCGGGGTTGATGTGAATGGCGGTAATGCGCGGCGCGTACTTGGAGAGTTCCG
>DATLVI010000029.1 GCA_035577545.1 Verrucomicrobiia bacterium | reverse complement strand
GAGCTCAAATCCGAGACGGCGCAAGCTGTCGGAGAGAGAATACGCAGCCGGCTCACCGGCGCGGCCAGCTTCCATCTTGGATTCGCCGATGTGAATCAGGCCGCGGAGGAATGTTCCTGTCGTGACGATAACGGCCCCCGCATCGTAGCGGACGCCCATCTTGGTCACCACCCCGCAGACTCTGTCTCCATCAACAAGCAGATCATCGATCATCGCCTGTTTGGCATCGAGATCCGGCTGCCTCTCGACCGCCCATTTAAGCCTGAACTGATAGGCTTTCTTGTCGCATTGGGCGCGGGGTGCCCAGACGGACGGGCCTTTTTTGGTGTTGAGCATTCGGAACTGGATGCCGGTGGCATCTGTGTTGACGCCCATCTCGCCGCCAAGCGCATCAATCTCCCTGGCAAGATGACCCTTGGCGAGTCCGCCGATCGCTGGGTTGCAGGACATTTGCCCAATGGTGTCGAGATTCGTGGTGAGTAAGAGGGTCTGACAACCGATCCGTGCGCTCGCCAGAGCGGCCTCGGTCCCGGCATGCCCCGCGCCGATCACGATGACATCGTAGCGTTTCGGATAGGTGAAAATGTTACTCATTTTCCGATGCAGAACATGCTGAAAACCTTACTCAGTATGTCTTCCGTGGCAGTCTTACCGATAATCTCGCCAATAGCATCGAGACCTCGGCGAAGCTGTTGGGCAATGATTTCGAGCGGTTGATTTGAATTAAAACACTGTATACTTTCTGTCAAGTATTGTTCTGATAACCTTAGCAATGCGCCCTGTCTCTCATTAATCGCTACGTCTACGCTTGCTGTACCAACCTTGCCAGAATAGGCAATGTTCAGAAGTTTATCGCGAAGAGTATCGAGGCCGATGCCTGTCGTGGCTGATAGGTGGACGCGCTTCATTGGCAACAGATTCTTTGGCAAACGGAGGCGATTTCGGAGATCGACTTTGTTCAGCACCACGACAGTATTTTTCCGCCTGCCCTGCTTGATGAGTTCACGGTCCGCAGCGGCTAAAGGTTTGGATGAGTCGAGTACCAACAGTACTATCTCACTAATGTCCAAAACTTTGCGGCTACGCGCCACACCAATCTGTTCCACGGCGCCTCGTGATTTCCGTATGCCGGCTGTGTCAGTGAGACGAAACGGGATACCGGATATGCTGATTGTTTCTTCAATAGTATCGCGGGTGGTGCCAGGAACAGATGTGACGATGGATCGATCCGAGCCGATAAGGGCGTTCATCAAGCTGGACTTGCCGACGTTCGGTCGGCCGACGATGGCGACCGAGATGCCTTCACGCAGAATCTTCCCTTCGTGAGCGGTGGCGAGCAGAGAGCGGACAAAGCCCAACACATCCTCGGTGCTGCGAAGCAAGGTTTCTCTAGTCTCGGGGGCGATATCTTCCTCTGGAAAATCAATGTGCGCCTCGATGTTCGCCAGAACGGTGATGAGTCTCTCCCGTGCGTGATTGATCTTTACCGAAAGATGGCCTTCCAATTCGCGAACCGCGGCGGTGTGAGCACGGTCGGACTTCGCGCGAATCAGGTCCATGACCGCTTCCGCTTGCGTCAGGTCGAGACGACCATTGAGGAAGGCGCGCTTGGTGAATTCGCCAGGTTCGGCGAGGCGCGCCCCACTTTGCAGGCAAAGTGCGAGGATCTTGCGGGCGGTGAGCACGCCGCCATGGCAATTGATCTCGACGGTGTCTTCCTTGGTATAGGTCCGTGGCGCGCGCATGACCCCCAACATGACCTGGTCGATCATTTCCCCGTTCCGTCCGATGGTCCCAAAGTGAAGGGTATGCGAGGGGAACTCAGATACCCTGCCGTCGCGCGAGTGGAAAATGCGATCTCCGACTGCCAAAGCGTTCGGACCCGAGACGCGAATGATGGCGATACCGCCTTCGCCAATCGGAGTGGAAATTGCCGCAATCGTGTCGTCCATGAACTCGCCCTATTCTACAAACCGAGCGGGAGTATAGCAGGCACGGAGCGGATTTCAATGGAGGGAACAGCCGGGACACCAACCGAGGAACTTACGAGTTGGCGAGGATGCGGCGGGATTCGTCGAGGAAGATGCCGCGGAAATTCATCTTGAGGGCTTCGGGGTTGGTGGCTTTGAGGAGCGCTTCTTCTTCGGTAATGAGTTTGGCTTTGACGAGCTTGAAGAGGGCCTGGTTGAAGGTCTGCATGCCTTCGTCGGAGCCGGTTTCGACGGCGGCGAAAAGTTTGTCGAGGCGGTTTTCTTCGATGAACTTGCGGACTGTGCCGGTGTTGAGCATGATCTCAACGGCCGGAACGACGCTGCCGGAGGTCGCGGGAACGAGCCGCTGGCAGATGACGGCGCGGAGGGTGGACGCCATCTGGCGGCGAATCTGGTCGCGTTCGTGCGCGGGGAAGAAATCGAGGGTGCGGCCGATGGCGGAGTAGGCCGTGGTCGTGTGCAGCGTGGCCAGCACCAGATGGCCGGTATCCGCGGCGGCGAGGGCCGCCATAAAGGACTGGCTGTCGCGCATTTCGCCGATGACGATGACGTCGGGATCCTGGCGCATGACGTGGACGAGGGCGCGTTCGAAACTGAGCGTATCGAGGCCGACCTCGCGCTGTTCGATGACGGATTGTTTGTCGTCGAACATGTATTCGATCGGGTCTTCGAGCGTGATGATGTGGCACTTCTCGGTTTCGTTGATGTGCTGGACCATCGCCGCCAGGGTGCTGGATTTGCCGCTGCCCGTGGGGCCCGTGACGAGGATAATGCCGCGCTCGGAGCCCGCGATCTTGCCCAATTGTTCGGGCAGGTTTAGATCTTTGAATGAAGGCACGTTCGTCTTGACGTGGCGCATCACGAACGCGGGCAGGCCGCGCTGGTAGAAGACGTTGACGCGGAAGCGGCCGAGGGCCGGGTCGATGTACGAAAAATCGGCTTCCTTCTCGCGATCGAGGCGGGACTCGAGATGTTTCGGCAGCATGAGACGGACGATTTCCTCGACTTGTTCCGCGCTGGGAGGATCGACCTGCACAGGAAAGAGTTCGCCCGAGATGCGGATGGTGGCGTGGTGGCCGGGTTTTACGTGGATGTCCGAAGCCGACATGTTGATGGCGAACTTCAGCAAACTATGCAGATATTCCATACGAATCAGCGAGAGATCGAGATGCTAAGCGGAGCAACGGCGGAGGGGGCGACCGCAAGCTGGGCTTGGGCGCGTTTGGGCAGATCCAGGAACAGCAGCACCACCTTGAACCCTTTGCCCTGTTCGCGTCGGGCGCATTGGACCACGACGCCGCGACAGTCGATGTCGATCCGCTGATCTTTGCCCGCTGCAGGCCGCGGTAGACGCATCTCCACGCCAACTTCGGTCCACTCAGGCATGAAAGTATCGGTCAGGAACGTAATGCCCTTGGGACTGAGGTCAAAAACCTTGTCGAGAACCGCAGCCTTGTGAGAACGTTTGCTCTTCAACTCCGCGTCAAAGATTCCGGAAACATCGCGCTTGGTAACACCCATTATAGTCTCAATTGCCTCTAGTGAAGGTTGTGCGCCAATCTAGCATCGACCCGGTGTCATGTCAACGAAGCGGGTGTTCGCAAGTGTGAACATTTCACACATTACGGTTGACAATGGAGATTGGATGTGTGAACATTTCACACATCCCATGATTTCCCTTAATAAGAATGAATTGGAGGCCCTGCGAATTCTTTGGGAGCGGGGCGAATTGAAACCCGCAGACATCCAGGCCCATTTCTCATGGTCGATCGAAAACGCGACTTTGCGCTCGGTCCTGGTCAATCTGGTCGAGAAGGGGTACATCACCCGAAAGCTGCAGGGGAAGGCCTTTTATTATGCGGCCTCCATTCCCAAGGCCACCTTGCTCGAGACCACAATGCAGGCCCTGGCGCGGGTTTTTGCCGGGGGTTCCACTCGGGAATTAGTCGCCCAGCTTGTGGAAACCAGCGACATCAAACCGGCCGACCTGAAACTCATCAGCCAAACCGCCGCCGGGGTTTCACGACCGAAGGCCAGGAAGAAATCAACGTGAACGCGACTCTCCTGCTCACTCTTTCGCCTGTCGTGATGATCCTCCTCAAATGGACAGCGCTGCTTGCGTTGGGTTGGACGGTGCACTGGCTGCTTCGTCACAGGCATGCCCGCTGGAGGCTGATTGTCTGGCGAAGCCTACTGTGCTTCGGGCTGGTTATACCCCTGGTGTATTTGTTTCCGATTCACCTGCTCCGGATACCGGTTGAAGATGCGCCTGATTTCTTGGCGGATTTTCCTGACGTGGCCGCACCGGTCACAAGCGGCAATTCGATCCGGCCCACACAATCGACCGCAGGCTCGTCGGCGAAGTCCGCGGAGGCAAACGCGACCCTACCAAGCGTGAGTTCTCCCCGAAGCAAAGCCTCGTCACGGTTGGGCTCGTGGAATGCGGTCTTGGTGATGATCTGGGCCCTGGGATGTGTTTGGGGCGCGGTCCGGCTCGTGGGTCTCCACGTCCAGCTTAATCGTTTGAGAAGAATGGCCAGCGTTTCGAGTCCGGCCCTTCAGAGGCTGGCGGAAGAGATTCGGGAGCAGCTCCGTGTCAGACGAACGGTGGAGATACGGGTTTCGGATTCTGTGACATCTCCCTTTGTCTGCGGCCTGTTGAAGCCGGCGATCATGTTGCCCGAGGAATCGGCCCGTGATCTTTCAAGCAGCGAAGTCTCAGCGCTTTTGAGCCATGAAATCGCGCACTTGCGCCAGCATGATTTGACTTGGTGCATTGCCTGGAGATGGATGACGGCCCTCTGTTGGTTTCACCCGCTCGTCTGGAAAATTCCGGCGGCCCACAATCTTGCTTGCGAACAGGAGGCCGACCAGATCGCTTCTGCTCAATTGGAGGACGGCGGTTCTTATGCCCAGTTGTTGGCTCAACTGGCTTTGCGCGTGCTGGCCCTTCCGTCGGTTGAAACCGCGCTCACGGTGAACGGAACCGCGCAAATTGTGCAGCGGCTAAAGCACCTTGGGCGGGAAGGAATACGTCCCTGGAACTGGAAATATTCCGTGGCGGGGTTTGGCCTGATGGGAGCGATGTTTTTGTTAGTTGCCGGATGCGAGTTTTCCAAATCTTCGGTGGCGTCTGCTTACAAGGAAGCGCTGGTCGTGGTGGAAGACGAAGATGGCAAACCGATTGAAGGGGCAACTATTGAGCCCACTGGTTTTCGGGTTAAAGGACGGCACTCGGCGGACGCTTATAATTGGCATAGTTGGGAAAAAACTCCCACGAAGGTTACGACCGACCGCGAAGGGAAAGCCCACCTGAGGTATCCTGTGGTGGGCATTCCCGAGGAACAGGAACTTACGGAACGGCTGATCTTCCGGGTAGTGCACCCGGAATTCGCCACCGTGGTGATACAAAGTTTTTCTGTGGATGGCACGGAGAAGCCGATTCGAATGAAACGGGGTATTCCCCTGGAAGTCTCGGGCTATTTCGGGAGTGATCGGCAACCGGTGCTGGAACTCGTTCCGTGTGTCAGCGGAGAAGAGGTGAGTCCGGAAGATTGGCAGAAAAAGGAGAATGGCATCTTCGCGTTTCACAAGCTTGCCCCCGGTGGCCATTTGCTTCAACTGATGGGACGATTGCCTTCGGGGGAAATCGTGTACAACGAAGGTTTTGCTTTTACCGCCGAGAAAGGGAAGACATGCAGTTTCTCGCTGGAGATGAAGACGGGGATTCGTTTGGAAGGACGCATTGACGACAACGTGCCACGGCCGGTGAAGAACGGGCGAGTCCTAATCAGTGTGCGTCCCATGGAAATCCCCGCGTATCTAGACATCAATACGCCACGTTCTCTCGCGGCACAATACGGTAATTTTCGTCCCTGGCATAGTTACCGGTTGATTGCCGAGGATGGGAGCTTTGTCTTTGAATCCATTCCGCCGGGTGAGGTGGATGTGGTTGTCCTTGGCGACGGCTTTGTTTCCAAAAATGGAGGGGAGGCCAAGTTTGCCGGTTCTTCTCCGCAACCCCTAAGGATCGGAGTACCACAGCCCTTTCCGCTGGCGGCACCCGTAACCAAGATTGAAGTGGTGACCGAACCCACCGCAACTTTTGACCTGACGACCAAGACTAGATCGGGGAAGCCCGTGGAAGGCGCGACAGTTGTGCTGAGTCCCAACGTGCTGCGCATGAACGGGATTTTTGGCGAAATGGAGCATTCCAGTGAAGAGCCCTTTCGAAAGTTGAATCCGTTGCCGAGAGGGCGAGCGCTCTATTCCGGTGTCACGGACGCGAGCGGAGAGGTTGTCATTCCGAACCTTCCCGCCTCTGAACGGGGTTTTGAAATTGCACATCCTCACTTCGAGGCTCCACTTCAGGATCCCACGGGATGGCGCAGTCGGTCTGTCCACGTCACTTTTTCACCGGGCGCGACCAACAAGATGGAGTTGATTCTTGAACCGAAAGGAACGGAGTTTATTCGGGAGTGACCCGGGAACGTCGCCTTACCACTGGATCACACAGGAGGCCCAGGTCAGGCCGCTGCCGAAAACGACGAGCAAAATCAGGTCGCCGTGCTGGAAGCGGCCTTCGCGCGCGGCTTCGTCGAGCGCGATGGCGACGGAGGCGGCGGAGACGTTTCCGTAGCGATGGAGGTTCACGTACACCTTTTCCATCGGCACGTTGATGCGGGCGGCGATCGCCTCGAGGATGCGGATGTTGGCCTGGTGCGGGATGACGCATTTGATGTCGGCGATGGTCAGGTTGCACCGCTGCAATGCCTCTTCCGCAGCGGTCTGCATGGCGAGGACGGCGCTCTTGAACACTTCTTTGCCCGCCATTTTCAGGTGGTGCATCCGGCCGCTGACGGATTCCTTCGATGCGGGATAACGCGCGCCGCCAGCCGGCATCAGCAAAATATCCGCCTGTGAACCGTCGGCCCCCATGCAGGTCGTCAGGATGCCGTGTCCGGCTTCCTCGCCGCGGCTCTGTAAAATTGCCGCGCCTGCACCGTCACCGAACAGCACGCAGGTGCTGCGATCTTCCCAGTCAATGATTGTCGAGAGCTTCTCCGCGCCGATAATGAGAACGGTGTTATAGGTACCCGAGGTAACGAACTGTTGCCCGATCTCCATGGCATACAGGAAACCCGAGCAAGCCGCTTCCATGTCGAAAGCCGCCGCGCGTTTCGCGCCAAGCTTCTGCTGGACGAGGCAGGCCGTGGCGGGAAACGGCATATCCGGCGTGATCGTGGCGCAGATGATCAAATCAATTTGGTCTTCGTTGACGTTCGCCTGCTCCATCGCGCGGCGCGCGGCTTCGACGGCCAGGTCGGACGTGCACTGCCAATCGGCGGCGATGCGCCGCTCCTTGATGCCCGAGCGCGAGACGATCCACTCGTCAGTGGTATCGACCAGCTTCTCCAGATCGGCGTTCGTGAGCACGCGGTCCGGCACGTAGGAACCCGTGCCGACGATGTGTACTGGCCTAAGACGCTGCTTCGATCGTGGGTTGCGCAAATGTGTTTTGCTGGACTTTGTCATGGAACTTCCGGGTTTCCTCAACGAGGTGGTCGTTAAATTGACATTCAATGAATTCGGTGGCCACGCGGATGGCGTTCTTGGCCGCATTGGGTGAGCTGGCGCCGTGGGCCTTGACGCAGATGCCGTTGATGCCCAGGAGGACGGC
Source organism: Verrucomicrobiia bacterium (assembly GCA_035577545.1). Taxonomy (NCBI): domain Bacteria; kingdom Pseudomonadati; phylum Verrucomicrobiota; class Verrucomicrobiia; species Verrucomicrobiia bacterium. Next base: position 16,753 of record DATLVI010000029.1, on the reverse strand, counting down.
GCCGCCATACTCGTCGGGGTCGGCTTTGCGTTTGAGCGCCTTGAACGCGCCGGCGGCGAGCAGCGCGCCGAGCATTCGCAGCGGGTTTCTCTTGAGTTCCTCTTTCAGCCAGTGGCCCACCAATCGCGCGGTGCTTTCGCACGCCTTCAACACGGCGTTCCCAACGAACGCGTCGGTCACAATCACGTCGGCGCGGTTTGAGAACAGGTCGTGACCGTCGATGTTGCCGAGAAAATTCAGGTCCGTCTGCCTGAGCAACCGATGCGCTTCCAGCGTCAATTCATTACCTTTCATGTCCTCGGTGCCGATCGAGAGGAGCGCCACACGGGGCTGCTTGTATCCGAGAATCTGCTTCGAATACAGGCTGCCCATAATGGCGTATTGAACGAGGTTCGAGGGATGGGGCTCGAGGTTGGCGCCCGCGTCCAGAAGCACAAAAATATTTCCCGGCGCGGGGATGATCGCGGCCAGGCCCGGTCGGTCGACACCTTCCAGTGTGCGCAGTTTCAGGTGCGCCGCTGTCAATAACGCGCCGGTGTTGCCCGCCGAGACAATCGCGTCCGCATCGCCACGCTTGACGATGTCAATCGCCCGGCACATCGAACTGTCTTTTTTGCGCCGCACGGCTTGCACCGGCGAATCATCCATCTCGATCACTTCACTGGCGTGGACGAGATTGAGTCGGTTGTCGGAAGCACCGAGCCTGCGCAATTCGGCCTCGACGCGGGGTTGGTCACCCACCAGGTAGAGTTTGGTGATCCGGCTGTTGTCACGCAGCGCGGCCACCGCCCCGGCAACGATGTTCTGGGGGGCAAAGTCCCCACCCATCGCATCGATGGCCAGTTTCATGGGGGGAAATTAGGCAGCCGTCACAGATACGACCTGCCGGCCCTTGTAGTAACCGCAGGACGGGCAAACGCGGTGGGGCAACACCCGCGCGCCGCACTGGGCACACACCGACAATTGCCGCGCCTTGGGACGATGTGACGCCTTGCGAGTGCGCAGGCGCATCTTTGAGACTCTACGTTTCGGGACGCCCATGAGAAAATGTTCTCCGTTACTTCAGTTTCAGGTTCAAATTGTCCAGCGCATGCCAGCGCAGATCACCTTCCGAATGCTGGCAACGGCACGGACCCTTATTCAAATCCTTGCCACAATGGGAACACAATCCCTTGCAGTCCGCGGCGCACAACGCCCTTTGTGGAAGTTCGAGGATAATATCTTCGCGCATATTGGCCGTCAAGTCCACGAAGTCCTCGCCTTCCAGCTCCTTGTGAAAGACAAACTGGTCGACTTTTATCGGCAGGTCAAAAACGCGGACGCAACGGCTGCAGCGCAAGGTCGCGGGCGTGCTGAGCCGACCTGTGACAAGTAGCGCCGTACCTTGTAGTTGCGCCAGAAAATCGTACTCCACATCGTGCTCGAACCGGGTGTCTGGCTCATCCAATTCCATGATGGAGGCGGGGTCGCTCCCGCGCAGCGCCTCCCCATCCTCGGGAATGCGTTTCACGTTAATTTTCATGTTTCCCTTTCGCCCGAACCGCTCGAACATCACGCCGACCGTTTCGAGCCAAACTTGCGCTTCATCGCTCGTTCGACACCGCGCGGCACAAAATCGCTCACGTTCCCGCCCATCTGGCAGATTTCCTTCACCTGTCGCGAGCTGATGAAGGTGTATTCATCCTTCGTCATCAAGAAGATGGTTTCGATGCCCGGATCCAGTTTACGGTTCATCAGGGCGAGCTGAAATTCAAATTCAAAGTCCGAGACGGCCCGCAACCCGCGGACGACAACGGCGGCGTGTTTCCGTCTCGCATAGGCCACGAGGAGCCCGCCAAATTCGTCCACCACGACGTTCTTGAATTCCTTGACCGCCTTCCGCGCGAGGACGACGCGATCGTGGACGCTGAAGAGAGGTGTTTTTTCCGCATTGATCGCCACGGCAACGATCACGCGGTCAAACATCTGGGCGCCACGGCGGATGATGTCGAGATGACCGTTGGTGATGGGGTCGAAACTGCCCGGGTAGACTGCGATCTTCAACATAACCTCCCTGCCCTTGACCGTGACGATAATTTTCAGGACGCAATTTTGCAATCTTTTCTTTTTGGACGGCTTGAAAGCGCGACGAACTGTCGCTACAGTCACGCCATATGATTCGTCGAGCGCTTGTGAAACCTCTTACGCTTTCTTTTCTATTGGTCACCCTGGCGGTATTGGCGGGTCGGCCTGATCGCGCAACCGCCGCCACGCTCACAACGTTGTACAGTTTCCTTGGCGGTTCTGACGGGGGTGAACCCCTGGCGGCGGTCGTCCAGGGCACCAACGGCAATTTCTATGGGACAACCTTTACCGGGGGAGTCCACAGCACGGGTACGGTTTTCACCATCACCCGACAGGGTACCCTTACGACGTTGTACAGCTTCACCGGCGGCCTGGACGGCGCCCAGCCGCAGGGTGGGCTCATCCTGGGAGTTGACGGCAATTTTTACGGGACAACCGCCGCCAATGGGTTGGTGTCGACGAACGCGGGGACGGTGTTCACCATCACTCCGCAGGGCACCCTTACGACGTTGTACAGGTTCAGTGGCGGCTCCGACGGAGCGCGTCCACTCGGCACGCTTGTCCAGGGCACCGACACGAATTTTTACGGGACAACGCTCGCCGGCGGGACAAATCATCTGGGTGCTGTGTTCAAGATGACCCCCGGGGGGATGGTGACAACGCTTTGGCAATTCAACGGCATAACCGATGGCAGCGAGCCTGTGGCGGGGCTGGTCCAGGGCACCAACGGGAATTTTTACGGCACGACCTTTGCCGGTGGGGCCAGCGGCTTGGGCACCGTGTTCACCATCACGCCCGCCGGTACATTGACGACGCTATTCAACTTTTCCGGCGGTGACGGAGCCAGTCCGGTGGGGGGCCTTGTCCTGGGCAGCAACAATCGTTTTTATGGAACGACCTTTGCCGGGGGAAACGGCACGGGTACTGTGTTCAAGATCGGAGCGGCTGGCGGCCTGACCACTGTGTATACGTTCACCGGGGGCAGCGACGGCGGGTTCCCTGAGGGCGGACTGATCGAGGGCAGCGACGGGAATTTCTACGGCACGACCACCTCGGAGGGAGGCGGCGGCGCCGGTACGGTGTTCAAGGTCACCCCGGCGGGCGGGCTGACGACGCTGCACAGTTTCAGCGGTTCGGACGGCGCCATCCCTGTGGCCGGTGTCATCCAGAGCACCGTCAGTAATTTCTACGGGACGACCGCCGCAGGCGGGGTCAATGGTCAGGGGACTGTCTTCTCGCTGGTACAGCCCTGCACGTACTCTCTCTCGCCAACGCATGTGACGTTTCCCGCCATCGACGAGACTGGCACTTTCACCATTACCTCCAGTGTTACCAACTGCCCCTGGACAGCGATCAGTTCGGCGACCTGGATCACGATCACTTCCACCAACAGCGGCTTCGGCAACGGGACGATTTCGTATTCCGTAGCCGAGAACACGAACGGCGCCTCGCGCGTGGGAACCATTTCGGTTGAAGGCAAGACGTTTACCATCAACCAACAACAGGAATTGTTTGGACGCTTTCTGCTGGGGACGTATGCGGGACTTGTCATGCAATCCGGTTCACCGTCGAATGCGAGTTCGGGCTTCATCAGTCTCGCCCTCGGGAAGACGGGGTCGTTTACCGCGCGCCTGACGATGGGCGGCGTGCGCTCCAACTTCAAAGGGGCATTTGATATGTCCGGCAACTCGACAAACACCGTGACGCGCAAGGGCCTGGCCTCTTTGCAGGTCATCCTCCAAATCCTGGACATCACCAACAACACGGATGAGATCGTCGGGACGGTGTCGGACGGTGACTTCAAGTCGGATCTCCTCGCCAACCTCGCGGTGTTCAGCAAGGTCAATCCCTGTCCGTTTGCGGGGAATTACACGTTTATCATGGAACCGGCCGATGACACCGATCCGACCGTTCCGCAGGGATTCGGATTCGGGATCCTGGCGGTCTCGATAACCGGAAGCGCGCGCATGCGCGGCATGCTCGGTGATGGCAGCAAGATGAGCGGCAGCGCGCCGGTTGCGGCCGATGGCACATGGCCCCTTTACGTTCCCCTCTACAAGAACCTGGGCTCCTGTATCGCTTCCGTGACGATTGATACCAATCAGATGCTCGACGCGACCGCGAACTGGTTCAAGCCCGCGTCGCCGCTGGACCGTGATTATGTCGACGGGTTCACGACCTCGCCCACTTTGAGGGGTGCGCTCTTTGTCTCGCCGAAGGACGGCGGCCCATCGATTGCGGGGAGCGGGACGTTGACCCTCGGCGGCGGAAACCTGCAGAGCAATCTCGTCAAGAGCGTGGTCATCGCCGCGAACGGGAGCGTCACCGTATCACCCATCGACGTTGACAAGTTGACGTTGAAGATCAATCCCACCACCGGACAAATCAGCGGCGGTTTCCTGCATCCACTCGTTGGCAAGACCAGCAAGCTCAGCGGCACGCTGTTGCAGACCGACAATTCCGGGGCCGGATCCTTCCAGGGTTCAAATCAAACCGGTTTTGTCATCCTCGAACCCGGGCCGTGAGGCGGCAGTACAAGGGCTGACGGCAAGAAATCCGTGATTGTGCGGGGCTGGTCGCTTTCCTTGATTGGCATGGAGATTGGGGTCGGGATGCGGTAGTGTGGGCGAGCGGTCGGTGGGGTCGATTGCTCCGTGAAGGGGTGATAACCGCTTGCGCCCAGACTGATATGTATATACCCGCTGCTACACTTGACGATCTGTTGATGCGCGTTTTCGAGAAGCTCTTAAAGAGCAGAAACAGTGTTAAACCGACCCGTGGCGAAACAACGGAGTTGACTGGGGTTTTGCTTAAAATCAGGAACCCGAGAGCGCGCCTCAGCCGAACTGAGATGAAGGGCAAGTTGTTCAGCTGCTTGGGTGAACTTTTATGGTACCTTGCCAAAACAGACGATCTCCGCTTTATAACGTATTACCTACCGCGTTATGACGAAGAATCAGAGGATGGCCAGACAGTTTATGGCGCGTACGGGCCTCGACTGTTTGATATGCAGCACCGCCACGATCAAGTTGCAAATGTTGTTTCCTTGCTTCGGAAGAATCAGAACTCCCGCAGGGCCGTTATTCAGTTGTTCGCGGCTGCTGACATCGCACGGACACGCAAGCATGCTCCCTGTACATGCACTCTACAGTTTATGATTCGGCACAGACGTCTACACATGTTCACGAATATGCGATCTAACGATGCGTACTGGGGTCTCCCTCACGATGTTTTCACTTTCACCATGCTCCAAGAAATAATAGCCAGAACCCTTGGCGTTGAGCTTGGGACGTACAAACATGCCGTCGGGAGCCTCCACCTATATGATAAACAGAGGCAGAGTGCTCTTCGGTATATGGGTGAAGGCTGGCAACCAACCGAAAACATGTTGCAGATGCCCCCGATGCCCCTAGTCGATCCATGGCCATCCATCGCAGTTCTGTTGAAAGCCGAATCGGAAATTCGCCGCAATACTCGAGTCAATATTCCTGGGCTTAAGCTCGACCATTATTGGAAGGACCTTGTACGCCTTCTTCAAATCTATCGGCACTACGTGAATAAAGATCGCAAGGGAATCGCACGCATTGGGAAAAGCATGTGGTCGCATGTCTACAATCCTTATATAGAACGAAAACGACTCACTGCCAAAGGCGAGATTGAAACTGGTCCGGTTCAGGAGTCCTTGCTTTGATCCCGATTCGTGGATGTATCGGCCATTGAGAATCTGGTAAATGTATGGGGGAAAAATGAATAGCCTGCTATCGACTTTGATCGAGCGGTTTGAAGACACAGCGCTTGCAGGCGCAAATGTCATTCCGTGGAGTTGTCCCGTTCCCGCTTTCGGTGATTTATCACGCTCAACAATTGCGACGGTTGGCCTCAACCCAAGTAATCGTGAATTCGTTGATGACGAGGGGAATGAACTTGAAGGCCCATTACGCCGGTTCCATACACTTAAGTCTCTCGGTTTAACCTGTTGGGCCGACGCCAACGCTCAGCACCTGCAATTGATTGTGGACTCGTGCAGCGCGTACTTTTCCAGAAATCCGTATGACAGGTGGTTCAAAAAATTGGATCACCTTATTTCGGGTACAGATGTATCTTACTACCATGAATCAATGAAGGCTTGTCACCTCGACCTGATTCCGTATGCAACCTCATGCAAGTGGACTGAGCTCAGTTCACGCCAGCGTTCATCCCTATTGGCGGTGGCTGCGGATACTCTTGGTGTGCTGCTTCGGGATTCTCCAGTGCGACTCCTAATCCTCAATGGCAATTCGGTTGTTGAAAAGTTTCAGGACATATCAGGCGTTCGCCTCGAGAAACAGGCCATGCGCAATTGGGCCCTTCCGAGGCAGTCAAACTCCGATGTGAACGGGTTCGCTTACACGGGATGTGTCCGGAATATTTCGGGCACCAAACTCAAGCGCGAACTTCTGGTGCTCGGCTTCAACCACAACATCCAAAGTAGTTTTGGGGTGACGACAGAAGTTACGACCGCAATCCGGCATTGGATTGCTCAAACTGCAAGCGAGACAGTTTCGTGAGGCCCAAGGATCGTGCTCTTGCAGTAAGGCTTGATGGGGCATTGCATTCCTTTGCACAAAACAAGCACAGACTTCCCGGTATCCAAGCCCGCGCAAATCGCACAGTGTTCCTCGAACAGCTTGTTGAGAGTATTCGCCGTGTTGAATATGTGTCTGTAATTTCTCGACGGCCGGTCAGTGTTCTACGCGCAGATCCGACAAGCGTCCTTTTTGATCCGTTGAAAGCTGCGGTACTACGCAAGAACCAAGGGCAGTTTGATGAGGCCTTTTGGTTGGTATTCTTGTTTGTGCATTTTGGAAAACATGGACGCGCCGGTTGGCGTTTGGCGCGTGATGTATTTGGTCGTATGGGCAGCCACATCCATTGGGATTGGGCTCGAATAAGCGCCAATCCCAAAGGCTTTCGTCAGTGGTTGGCAGCGCACCAGGACGTCTTGCGGGGTGATGGCGTTCCTCGTCACTTCGGCAATCACCGTAAGTATCAAAGTCTCGACGCGTCCTCTCCTTCGGGGACAGGCGCGGCTGTCGAAAGCTACGTAAACTGGGTTGGTCCTCCCAGAACTCACCAGCTGCTTATGCAAACGAGTCAAGCTCAAGTTGGCGGTGATCCGCGCAGGACATTCGACCACCTATACAACTCCATGCGTGAAGTCGTCTCTTTTGGTCGGACGGCGAGGTTTGACTACCTGACTATGGTTGGCAAACTGCGCTTGGCGCCGATTGAGCCTGGCTCGACCTACATGGATGGAGCAACCGGCCCATTAACGGGAGCACGCCTATTGTTCGGTGGAAGCAAAACAGCGGCATTGAGCCGGCCATCTCTTGATCAATGGCTTGTGCAACTTGGGGCTGATTTGGGAGTTGGCATGCAAGTGTTGGAGGATGCGCTCTGCAATTGGCAGAAAAGCCCAGCAAAGTTTACAAGGTTCCGTGGATGACGAAGACCTAATTGCTGCCCCAAGTGAAGCGTCTTTTCAGGCTGTTCAATTGATGCTGCTTGAGTCGTCCGTAGTGTTGAAGTTGCCCCACGACGATACCCGGCGATACGCCCACAAACTTGGCAAACTTAATGACCTCACGGCCATCGACACGGAGCCTTAGGAACGCCTCTCGGACTTTAGGATCAATGAGTATGTGGCCGGCAAACTCATTGGCTTCTTCCTCAGCTTTGTTTGTTGCTAAATCAACGCTCTCGAGGAACAGGAGGTCTTTGCCATGGAGTAAAAGGTGGCCGGCTTCGTGAAAGAAAGTGAACCAGAAATGGTCGTCTGAAAGATGTCGAAAGCTTAACTGTAAAAGTGCCTTGTTCGGCGTTAGGAAACGAGTAGCGCCACTAGCCCTGCAACCCGTTGGTGCTCGAACGACAACAGCTGCAACTCCACATGCCGCGCAAATTCTCCTCAGTTCAGGAATGAATAAGTTTGGGTCCTTTTTGCGAGTCAGGGAGCGAATGGTTGAGAGCGCTTCCTTGAATCTTCCTGGACTCCACGGTTTACAATCAATTGACTCGCTTTCGATTTCACCCTGTCGAAGCCAAGCCAAAACTGCCCCACGATGAGAAACAAACGCGGGTGACGTTCTAAAGGCTGCCATTTCAAGGAGGTCGCCGTAAGCCGCGTGCCATGTCGCCACATCGGCTACACCAAAAAAACGCAGGCAGGCGGCCAGTTTGTCGGCGGAACCTGTAACCGGCTCAATCCACCCAAACTTAACCAAGTCGTTCACTGGGAATTGTCTCACCCATTCCGCTCCGGGTTCTTGGCGAGCCAAATCTTCCTGATATTGGGATTCGCGAGCCATCCAAAACGCGGCAGAAGCACCAAGAACGGTTTCCAGTTGTCCTGCAGTTTCGGTCGTGATCTTCGCGTGGCCAGAAAGCAGCTCTCCGGCAAGCTCGAGAGATTGTCCGATCTGTTGTGCGAATTCCGCTGGCGACAGATCACGTTCCGCAAGGATATCGGCTATTGTGTCGCCCGGCGCCGAAGCCCAATCAGGTTGGAAGGTGTTCATTCTAGGCATGACTATTCCCAATCTCCAAGATTTTGACTCGAGTGACCTTTGACCAATTTACGCCACCGGATTTTTCTAATGGGATGGTGTTGTGGTTAGCGCAGAAGACAATGCGAATACCCTCGCACAAGCTGACTGCAAAGTGTCGATGCGAATCCCCTTCGACTTCATGCGGTCGACCGACAATAAGATCCTTGACGCATTCCGCTGCGCGCAAGTCGGCCAATCGCCGTTTAAGTTTCTCTGCCACCATTTCCCCCAAATCGCGTTTCGCTCTGGCTTCATTCTCACAGAGCTGGCGGAGCAACTTCGTGGCAAATGCGAGTTCCAATGCCTTCTACACAAATACTATGCCAGTAAGGGTGCACCGCAACAAGCGTAATAATCGAGCCCCTTTCCTCTGGACATCGGATTCCGATAGTTGTATAGTGAGTACATAAGTGCTCAAGGTCCAACCTTTCAAGGCACAACGTTCAAGGGCGCTGGAATCCAGACACAGTGGCACGCGTGCCGCGTGCCCTACAATTCGGAGAGAGGGCGAAAGAAATATGCCATTCTACCAAACGAACCCACCGTTTTTTGTTCGGATTTTGGATGCAATGTGCACGACATGAGTAATTTGCGCAGAAATGTTACGAAGAATTTCGGTGGGTTCGTTTTGGAAAACGAACCCACCAGGAGGGTGGTTGCCGCAGACGACAGCGGCGTCTCGTCGGACTCGGCTTTAGGGGGTCAGAGGGGAAATGGAGACAAATTAGGGGGCGAATGGAGATCATGCGGTCAAGTAACGTCCGCAGTCGGGAGATCGTCGCACAACGATTTGGAAAAACAAGAAGACCACGCTCACCGAGCGCGGCTACAGCGGACGCGGAGAGAGGCAGTCCCCGAAAAAACCACATTCTGCGAAACGAACCCCCCAGCTAATATGCGTAATAGGAACAGCTTAGACGATTGGCCCTGGCGGACTGGCGAGGTTGGCGGGAATGACAATCGGCAGTCTTTTCTTTTATCAGGGCTCCGTTTAGTGTGTCGTGCGTCAGGGTCGCTATGAGAAACACGAAGATCACTTGTACGATTGGGCCGAGCATTGAGTCGTCCGAAATGCTCGAGAAGATGATTCAGGGGGGGATGAATGTCGCCCGCTTGAATATGAGCCACGCGACGCATGAGTGGACCCGCGACGTGTTTCAGCGCATCCGTACCGCTTCCGAGAAGGTCGGCATTCCCTGCGCGATCATGATGGATACGCAGGGGCCGTCGATTCGCACGGGGGACCTGCCGATTCCGATGGAGTTGAAACCGGGGGACATCTTCGAGTTTACGGTCAAGGGCGCGCAGAGCGAGGAAGAGAAATCGGTCGATGTCAATTACCCGAACCTCATCAACGATATCCACGAAGGCGACACGGTGCTGGTGGACAATGGGGTCATTCGGTTGCGGGTGCTGGAAAAGCTGCACCGGCGGATGCGATGCGAGGTGTTGACGGAGGGAGAGTTGGGTTCGCGCCGCCATATCAATCTGCCCGGCATCAAGATCAGCATGCCTTCGATTACCGAAAAGGACCGGCAGGACGTGGCCCTCGGCATTGAGTTGGGCGTCGATATCATCGCGCTGTCGTTTGTCCGCGAGCGGAAGGACATTGAGCAACTTCGCGAGATGCTGCGAGCGGGGAATTCGGACGCGAAGATCGTCGCCAAAATTGAGGACCAGCAGGCGGTGGTCAATCTGTTGGACCTGATCGATGCGGCGGATGGGATCATGGTCGCGCGTGGCGACCTGGGCATCGAGTGTCCGTACGAAGAGCTGCCGATCATCCAGCGGCGAACGGTCAAGGCGTGCATCCGCAAGGGCAAGCCGGTCATCGTCGCGACGCATATGTTGGAGTCGATGATCGAAAACCCGATGCCGACGCGCGCCGAGGTAACAGACGTGGCGAACGCCGTGTTCGAGCAGGCGGATTCCGTCATGCTTTCGGGCGAAACCACGGTTGGGAAATATCCGCTGGAATGCCTTGAGGTGCTCGACCGTATCGCCCAACGAATTGAGCGCAGCGGTGGCGCCGGTTACGCGGAGGACATCGAACTGACCGAGGAGCGACAGAAAATCGTCCGGTCAGCGGTGGTCATGGCCAACGAATTGAAAGCCAAGGGCATCCTGGTTTTCACGCGTTACGGACACATGGCCCAGTACACATCCTGGCTGCGGCCGAATCATTCACGCATTTTTGCGTTCACGAATAACGAGCGCGTCCGCAACCAGCTCAACCTGCATTGGGGCGTCATGCCGAACGTGATCCAGTTCAGCGAGGACCCGGAGGCGACGATTCTGGCCGCGGAGCAGGTTCTTTTGGAGCGTGACTTCCTCTCCAAGGGCGATCAGGTGGTTATCATCTCGGACATCCTCGCCCGCGACAAGGTCATCAATGCGGTCCAGATGCGCATCGTCGAGTGATTGGCGTGCAAGGCAGGTAATAGTTGGCCCGCAGGCTGCTACTAGGAAGCCAACAGGGTTCAAGGGAATATGCAGCAACATCTCGCTAACTGGTTGATACAACGTCATCAACAAACTGTCCGCCTCAAGCCGGACCACCCGAAAGCGTGGTCGAAACTCTATACGATTTGCACGCAGGAAGGCAAAGCGGCGGAGTTTGTGCAATTCTGCGAAGACATCATCCGGGCGTATCCGGGCAATCGGCACGCGTGGACATTCCTCCAGCTCAGTACGAAGGACGAAGCGCACCCTCGCGACCCGTTGGCGTTTGCGAAAGAGGTGGTGTGTCTTCACCCGGACGATGAGAACGCCTGGTCGCGACTCGACGGCGCCTATGAAAGCCGGGAAGATGATTTTGATTTGATCAGCTTTGCGAAGGAGATCACCAAGCAGCAACCGAGCAATCCTCATGCGTTGGCGCGCCTGGCACTGGCCTACAAGAACCAGGGCAAGTATACTGAATTGATCTCCACCTGTTTCCAATTGTTGACCGCGAAGCCTGATGACGCCCAGACCTGGTGCAATCTCGCGGACGCGTACGCGGCCCGTTGCAAGTACGACGATGCCGTTGCCTCATACGAAAAGGCCATCGCGCTCAAGCCAAACTTTGTCGTCGCCTGGAATAATCTCGGAAACGTGCACCACCTCCAGGCGCAATACGACAAGGCAATCCAAGCATACCAGAAAGCGATCTCCATCAACTCGGGAGACGCCACGCCGTGGGTTTGGCTCTGCCTCGCTTACGCGGAAATGGGCAAGCCGAAGGAGGCGTATGAAGCAGTCAAGAAAGTTGAAAAATGCCTGCCGCTCGTCGCCAGTATGCTGACCGAAGAACTGGCGGAGAAGTTCTCAACCGCCGCTGTTAATTGAAGACGGTTCGCGCCGCAGGAAGTCCACACGCGTGTCTCCATAGATCGCCTCGCGAACTGATTCCCACGGTGGGATTACTGCCAGCGCGTCGCGCTTCGCCGACTCGAGCACCAATAGTCCATCGCTCGCCAACAATTGCGGCAAGACCGCATCACGCAATAATTCCTGTGCTTCCTGGCCGTACGGCGGATCGGCGAAAATCAACGTGAATGTTTCGCCGGCGGTTGCGAGCTTTCGGAGTTGATCCTTCACTGCGGCATGAGCCACAGAAAATGCGCAAGTCACTTCGCGGTTCCGCTGAAATGTCGCGAGGTTTCGCTCAAGAGATTCAATGGCGCTGCGCGCATTCTCCACGAACACTACCGACGCCGCCCCGCGACTGGCCGCCTCCAACCCGAGCGCGCCGGTTCCCGCAAAAAGATCGAGTGCACCCGCCTCCGCAACGCGCGCGCCCAGGCTCGAGAAGATTGCCTCGCGAATGCGGTCCGCCGTCGGGCGGACGTCCGCGCGAGGCACGGCGAGAGGCATTCCCTTGGCAAGGCCGGCAATGATGCGCATGGCTATTTGAACAACTTCTGCAGGCCTTTCTCGATCAGTTGCTGGCCGAGACCTTGGGCAATGCGCTGGGTGAGGTCGGTCTTCGGCGAACTGTAAGGCCCCGATACGTGGAAACTCAGCGCCAGCGAGCCGTTTGCCTGCTCGGTGAAGAGACCCAGGATTTCCTTTGGAGCGGTACCGAGCGCGCCCTTGGCAAAAGTTATCGTCAGGTCATGGTTCAGCGAGTAGTCCGCCAGCGCGACGGAACCTTTGCCGGTGATTTGTACTTGCGGTGATGTGAGACGAATGACCGGCGTCTGCATCACGTTGTTACTGATGGAGAATTCCAGCACGCACTCGCTGAACTTCAGGTCATGGAGCGCGTCCATTTGCAGGAGCCCCGCCAGCAGGTTCAATATGGGGATCTCCATTAATTGACCGCCGTCGATTTCCGCGCGACCATTGCCGACAATCGTTGGTAGCCCGCCAGTGCCGGTCAATGCCGTCGTCGCCGTCAGCTTGCCACTCATCACAGGCTTCGTCTTGGCGTCCTGCAATAGCTTCGCCACATCCGAATCTTTCACCTGAAGGTTGACAGTGTATTTGAGTCCATCGCCGAAGTTCACGGCGACATCCCCTGCCAACGTGCCATCGGCCACCTTGCCGGTCAACGGCGCCAGTTTCACTTCGTCTGTCACGAGTGTCACGGACGTGGCGACTTTCTTGACAAAGAGCGCGTCGGATAGGTTAATCTCGTCGATGCCCGCCCTGGCAGTACCGGCCAGCTTCTTGTCGATCAGGCTCACGGCACTTGAGAAATTAATGCCCTCCACCTTCACGATCGCCTTGTCCTTATCGCTGACGAGCGACAGCGCGCCCTGTGTGATGGCAAGCTTGGAGAGAACAATATCGAGCGGGGCAGCCGCTTCGGCCTTTGCCGATGTCGCTGGTGTCGGCGCCGCGGGCGTCGGCTTGACCTCGATGGGCTTCGAATTGGTTGAATCTTCTTGGGTGCCGATAGCTTCGTAATTCCACTCGTTCTTGTCGTTTTGAGAGAGAGTAATGATGGGCTTGTCGAGCGAGAGTTCCTTAATCTCCACGCGCCGACTCAATAACGGCAGCAAGCGGTACCGCAGTGTGAAAGCCTCGGCAGTAAGTAAATTCCCAGTGAAGCCCGTGGGATTACCAATGGTCACACCGTGCAACTCAACGCCGCTGAAAAGCGACGCTTGGAAACTATCGATGCTTACATCTGTCCCGAGGGCTGAGCGCGCTGCTTTCAAGACCTCCTCCTTGAAGGCAGGCGTTTGTAAATAGCGGTTGGTGAAGTAAATCCCGGCGCCCACCAGTGCGAGGACGACCACGATCAGCACCACGACGATGATTGAAATAATTTTGACTACCTTCATTGTCTACCTCCACCAGTTCGTATTTGGCTTACCATGGATTGTCGCCTACAATAAGCGCGCTCTTCAACAATGGACAAGCTCTTCGTCATTTTCAATCCCGCTGCGCGTGGGGAAAAATCCCAGCGGGTCCGGAGGTTTTTGGAGGCGAAGGCCGGGCATTCCGTCACGGTGGCACCGACGGAGCGCGCGGGGGATGCGAGGTTGCTGGCCGCGCGGGCTGTGCAGGAGGGCTTTCGCGTCATTATTGCCGCGGGTGGTGACGGCACGATCAATGAAGTCACGAACGGTATTGGCACCTCCGACGCGGCGCTTGGTGTGCTGCCCCTTGGCACCGTCAACGTTTTCGCGCAGGAGCTCGGCATTCCGCGCCGGATAGAAGCCGCATGGCAGGTCATTGAAGCGGGGGAGACGCGAACGATTGACCTCGCCCGCGCCGAAGCTGGGGGCACCACACGTCACTTTGTCCAACTGGCCGGTGTCGGTTTCGATGCGCAGGCGGTGCGCGTCGCCAGTTGGGAGTTGAAGAAGAAGATCGGCCCGCTCAGCTATGTGTGGGCGGGAATCAAAACCCTGGGGACGACGCCCGCGCAGGTGGAGGTTTCCGTGAACGGCAGCGGCCCGCGCGCGACCGGAGCTGCCGTGCTCGTGGGCAACGGACGCTTCTACGGCGGGCGGTTTGCGCTCTTTCCGAAGGCCCGAATGGATGACGGGTTATTGGACGTATGTGTCTTTGAGAACTGCGGCTATTTGGACGTGCTGCGCTACGGGCAGGGCATTCTGCGCGGCGCGCATATTGACCTCGGCGACGTGGAATACTTTCAGACGGAACGGCTGGTCTGCACGGCGCCCGGCACGACTCCGTTTGAATTGGATGGCGAGGATGCAGGCGACGCGCCGGTAATATTCTCGATAGTGCCCCGCGCGCTGCGAGTGATTGTGCCAAAATTGGACGGAGGGAAGAAACATGCTTGATGAGTTCATGCAGTCCCCGGCCTATGTCATGGCCTGCCAACAATACGACCGTGTTGCCGACATTCTCGACATCGGGCAAAGCGAGCGCATCCGCACCAAGATGCCCAAGCGCGCCCTGATCGTGTCGGTCCCCACGCGCATGGACGACGGTCACACGGAGATGTTCACGGGCTACCGCGTCCAACATCACCTCTCGGTTGGTCCGACGAAGGGGGGGTTGCGTTATCACCCCGATGTGACGCTCGGCGAAGTCGCGGCACTGGCGATGTGGATGAGCTGGAAATGTTCGTTATGTGGATTGCCTTACGGCGGGGCGAAAGGTGGCGTCACATGCGACCCGCGCAAGATGAGCCGTGGCGAGAACGAACGCATGACGCGCCGATTCATGCAGGAGATGATCCCATTCATCGGCCCGCACGTCGACGTCATGGCGCCGGATCTGGGTACCAACGAGCAGACCATGGCGTGGATGATGGACACCTACTCCATGCACGAGGGCAATCCCGTTCCGCAAATCGTCACGGGCAAACCCGTCGCGCTCGGCGGTTCGGCCGGACGCAAGGAAGCGACCGGCCGCGGCGTTGCCTACCTCGTCAACCGCACCTTGGATAACCTCAATATGAAATCCGAGGGCACTCGGGTCGTCGTGCAGGGTTTTGGCAATGTGGGGTCAATCACCGCGCAGCAGCTTCATCGATTCGGGGCGAAGATTATTGCAGTCAGTGATTTCGCGGGCGGTCTACACAATCCACAAGGGCTGGATGTGAACAAGCTCATCGACCACGCCACGCAACACGGCAGCTTGGAGGGGTTCGTGGATGGTTGCGAGCCCATAACCAACGATGAACTGTTGCAACTCGAATGCGATGTTCTCATCCCCGCCGCGCTTGAACGTCAGATCACCGGGAAGAATGTCGGCAAGATTCGTTGCCGCGTTCTGGCGGAAGCGGCGAACGGACCGACCACCATCGAAGCGGATACCGTGTTGCGGCAACGCGACGATATTTTCCTGATTCCTGACGTGCTCTGCAATGCGGGCGGTGTCATCGTCAGTTATTTCGAATGGGTGCAGGACTTGCAGAGCTTTTTCTGGACGGAGGCGGAGGTCAACGACAAGTTGTACCGTCAGCTCGAGTTGGCCTACCAGCAGGTGCTGCAGATGGCCAAGAAACAAAAACTCTACATGCGCGACGCCGCGCTTGCGCTTGGCATCAGCAAGATCGCCCAAGCCAAGCAGGTCCGTGGTTTGTTCCCGTGACAAGTCGTGAGACGCACCGACAAACCGACCACCGACCCCGCGCACGACATTCTCCGCGCCGAACGGCGACCGCTTGATGTTTTTTTCTCACCGGCCACTGTCGCGGTGATCGGCGCCACAGAAAAGAAAGACAGCGTGGGACGGACGATTCTCTGGAACCTTATCACCAGTCCATTCGGTGGCACGGTGTATCCAGTTAACCCGAATCACGCGAACGTGCTCAGCATTCGCGCGTACTCGAAAATTGCCGATATTCCCGAACCGATTGATCTCGTCGTAATCGTCACGCCTGCGCCGACCGTACCCGGTATCGTTGCCGATTGCGTCAAGACCGGCGTGAAAGCCGCCATCGTTATTTCCGCCGGATTTAAGGAGACCGGTGAGGCTGGTGTGGAGTTGGAGCGGCGGGTGCTGGAGAGAGCGCGCCGCGGCAGGATGCGCATCATTGGCCCCAATTGCCTCGGGGTGATGCGTCCACCGAGCGGACTCAACGCCACGTTTGCGGGCAAAATCGCACGCACGGGTAGTGTCGGTTTCATCAGCCAAAGCGGCGCACTCTGCACCGCCGTCCTCGACTGGAGTGTGCGCGAGAACGT